>NZ_JAJNAN010000001.1:0-169444 GCF_022227565.1 Ectothiorhodospira sp. 9100 | reverse complement strand
CCTAACGTTATCTGGGACTCGGGCACCACTGCTGTGACTTCGGCAACCCTCTCCCCTCAGACATGTAGTAGCAAGGAGATTGAGGTCGCCAGGTTTGTAGATGAGACCTATGAGCAATTGGCCATGGAAACCGCCATGGGGGAGGGTGAACACCTCACGGCCGCGTTAGGGCTGATGAGCTGCGATGCCGTGGCCAGTCAAGGCGTGGTCACCCAATTGCGATCCGACCTGCAGCAAGCCAGCGCCAGTGTTGGTTACGCTGGTCAAGCTCACGCGGATCAAGCTTATCAGTACTACGACAGCTTGATCCAGGCTGCCGCCGACTGCGCCGGCTAAGATGGTTTCAGACTGGGGAGGAATGCTCCCCGGTCCCTCAGGTTTCCTCCCTTTGTAAGGACAAAACCATCCATGCGACGCCTCCTGGTGACGCTGTCGGTATTGCTGTGCCTCTTTTCGGGCGGTGCCTTGGCATCTAATGTTGAGCTGGCCGAGCATCCACGGTGGCTATCCCTTTTGCACTTTGACCGTGACGGTTTGTTTAGCGAACCGCGCAGCGCGGTACTAGACGATGATTTTTTCCTGGCCGCGAACGGTAGGCATGACCCCGAGGCTGAAATGACTGCGACTCTGACCGGGCTGCGAGCGCCGCCCGTGGAAGGGAAGCCTCATGCACGTTGTCGTTTCCCAGCTCGCGCTTTGTGGCTGACCCGCATGACAGGGGAGAGATGGCCTCAGGCGGAGTGTCCAGAGTGGGAGGAATGGCAGCAGGAGTATGCCGGTGCGCAGGTGGGGGTGATGTTTGCTTCTGGCTACCTGGGCAACCCCGCTTCATTCTTCGGGCATCTGATGCTGCACTTGGAGCAGGGTAATCCAGATCTAGGTGCGACGCTGACACGGCTGTTGGATACCAGCCTTAATTTTGGCGCAGATGTGCCGGAAGATGAAGGACTGGTGACCTATATGGCCAAGGGCCTGCTGGGTGGCTATGAGGCCAGATACTCGCGCGCGCCTTTCTACCGTAATACTGCGCTCTACTCCGAACGTGAGATGCGTGACCTCTGGCACTACCGACTGGCCTTGCCCACCGCCGAACTCGAGCTATTGGTGGCGCATCTCTTTGAAGTCATAGGTCAGGATTTCGAATATCTTTTCCTTACAGAGAACTGTGCCTCACGCATTGCTCGTACTCTTGAGCTTGTGGTGGACGATGATCTCACGCCGGGTTATGCGCCCTGGGTGGCACCCGAAACCCTGGTGCGGGCGATTGCCGAGGCCGAGATAGCGGGACGCCCGCTGCTGGGAAGCATTCAATACGTGCCATCGCGACGGCTGCAGACCGAATGGCGCTACCAGGCACTCACTGTTGACGAACAGGCCACCGCCCGGGCGGTATGGCCCCAGGTGGATACCCTCGATCTGCGGTCCAAGTCTTATCTACAGCTGCCACCTGCCCGCCAGGCGGCCATACTGGATACCCTGCTAGGTCATGCGGCTTTTCTGAAGCAGACCGGCGATGATCCGGGTATGGCCGAGCTCAATCGGCAATTGCTCCAGGCCAGACTGCAGTTACCAGTTGGGAGTGATCCCCTGGAACATGATGATCCAGTGCCGCTGCACGAGGCCACGCCACCGGCGCTGGTACGCGTGGAGGGGATCTACAACGATGAAATGGGCGGCTTCGCCCGTCTGACGCTGCGTCCCCTCCAGTATGACCTTCTGGACAGCAACGCCACACGCATGCCCTATGCGGCCCTGGAGATCGGCCGCACCGAGTTCGATATCGGCCATGATGGTAGGCACTTGCGCAGGCTGGAGTTCTTTAACATCACTAACCTGCATGCGCGCAGCATCCGGTTGCCAGCTCTGCCCAGCGTGGTATGGCACGCTTCTAGCGGACTCGAGCGCACTCGTCTCGACTGCAACGGCTGCTTGGACGCACACGTGATGCTGTCGGCCGGCAAGTCCTACCGACTTGGCCGCCATCTGCCCTTTGCCATGGCAGGTGGAAAGCTGCGCAGCGAGCGTCATCAGTCCGGTTTTCTCGTGCCAATGGCCCATTTGGGTTTACTCAGCGACTGGACGACCAGCCAGCGCAGTCTGATCCAGGTCTTTCATGCCGAAGGCTTCAAGGGGGAGGGGGGGCGACGCACGCACTGGCTGTTCAACCATCGTATGGCGCTGGGTGAGGCCCTGGATCTGCGCGCGGGAGTGGAAGGGGATGGCGATGCCTGCGAGGTGAGCATAGGGTTTTCCCGTTATTTCTAATTTCGTGAGTATTCCCCTTTGTTGGGCCAGGTTCCGGACAATCCAAGATTCAAG
Organism: Ectothiorhodospira sp. 9100; assembly: GCF_022227565.1. NCBI lineage: Bacteria > Pseudomonadati > Pseudomonadota > Gammaproteobacteria > Chromatiales > Ectothiorhodospiraceae > Ectothiorhodospira > Ectothiorhodospira sp. 9100. Next base: position 167,125 of record NZ_JAJNAN010000001.1, on the reverse strand, counting down.
GCTCACCATCATGACCTTATCGTCGAGTTGGCGGATGCCTTGATGGCCTTTTCTTGTCGGACGGTGGCGGATGGTTGGTGATATGCCTCATTTTCTCTTGTAGTTGAGGCTGACTACATGAGCATGGTTTGGACCCGCGCAACGGTCCCCTGCGACATCGCCCTACTTGGGCTCAATGCCGCGATCCGCTGCATCGATTATGTTAGCGAACAGGACGAATGGCCTCGGCTGCAATCCCTGTGCGATCGATTACGCTTAATCGCTCAGCAGTGGGGCCAGGAATTTGTGATCGCTATGCATGAGGGTCAAGAAGTTCACCCTGGCGGAATCATTGAGGCGATCGAAGCAATCCTTCGAGAGCGCCGACCGCTCCCCTGATGTGCAGTGTCTATGATTCTCCACAGGCGATGAACAGGCATCGCTTAGAATATTGAGAATTGTTTCAGTGTCGGCTTAACGTCCCACTGGGGTCGTCATCCACTATCAATGAATGCCTGCTCCGGGCCGACAACAGACACTGCACGACCAACGGCCACTCCACGATCTTTCTGGCCGATGCTGCTGTGTTGGCAGGATTCACTTGGCAAGGCGCGCCCATGCCGCGTCCCCGGACACGCTCGCCACCGTGGGTCTGGTGCATCGCATCGCGCAGATCCGACGTGACCTGAAGCAGGTATTGGAGGTCCTTGACCGGCAGGGAGTGCAATGGAGAGGAAATATCCGACGAAAAATTTATCCCTTGGCTTGATCGACCCAGAACTCCAGACCCTGCACGTTCAATTCCACATCCATCCCCAGCAGTTCCCTGATGCGGGGTTCCGGCAGGTCGCAGCCGTGGGCGCGCAGGCGCTTCACCAGCAGGGTCATCATCCCTTCGACCAGGGCCTCGTGCCGTCCTTCGCCGGCATCGCCATGTTCGCGGGCCATGTCCACGTAGGCATCGATCAGCTCGTGCTGCTCTGCCTGCAGTCGCGCCAGGTCGCCCACTCGCCCGTAATGGGTGAGGTACATGTACTCCAGCCCCTGATCCACCAGGCGATCCACCGAGGCGTGCAGGGCGTCGGGATCAAACTGCACCGGTGTGGTGGTGGGCAGGGCGAAGGCGCCTCGGTTGGTGTCGAACTCACGATAGGACAGCCCGAAGGTGTCCCCGCTGAAGACCCCATGACCCATCTCGTCCACCACACTGAAGTGGTGCTTTGCGTGCCCGGGTGTGTCCAGGAAGGTGAGGGTGCGGCCATTGAGTGAGACCGTATCGCCGTCCGCCGCCTGGATGACCCGCTCCTCCGGGATGGGCAGGATCTCGCCGAACATCCGTGCCATGGCCTCTTCACCATAGACTGCCGCGGCCCCGGCGATGAGCTTGGAGGGGTCGATCATGTGCCGGGCACCCCGCGGGTGGATCACCAGCCTGGCCTGGGGCAGGTGCCTCATGAGTGCCCCGGCGCCGCCGGCGTGATCCAGGTGGACATGGGTGGGGATGACATAGTCCACCTGGTCCTGATCGATGCCCTGATGCTCAAGAACCTCCAGTAGCCCGGGAACGGACAGGGCGGTGCCGGTCTCCACAAAGGCGGCCCGATCACCTTCCTGGATGAGATAGCAGGCGGCCAGACCGGGGCGCTGGATCTGTGCGTCGATCAGGGTGATGCCGTGGCCCAGATCCTGGTATGTGGCTTCTGCGGGCATGAAAAAACCTCCTGGTGTTGTCGTGTGTGAGTGCCTGCGGGCGTGCGCCGACAGAGACAGGCGCGGATTCAGATCATGAAACGGTCCATGAACTCGTGCACCGGCGTGTCGACCAGACGGTTCGCATCTTTGCACAAGGCCAGGATCTCCAGGGCTCGACCCTTGGGGAAACGGCTGCGCAGTGCGCCCTCGAACTTGCGTTCAAGCTCGGGCAGGCCTTCGTCGCGACGCCGCCGGTGACCGATGGGGTATTCAACTTCCACCTTGTCAGTGTGCGTGCCGTCCTTGAAGAAGACCTGCACCGCGTTGGCAATGGAGCGCTTGTCCGGATCATGGTATTCCCTGGAATAGCGTGCGTCTTCCACCACCTGCATCTTTTCCCGCAGGGCATCGATGCGCGCATCGGCGGCGATGTCGTCTTCATAGTGGCGGGCGGTCAGTTCTCCGAAGATCAGGGGGATGGCCACCATGTACTGCAGGCAGTGGTCCCGGTCGGCAGGATTGTACAGGGGGCCTTGCTTGCTGATGATGCGGATGGCGGAGTCCTGGGTGGTGAGTTCCACCCGATCGATCTCGTCCAGGCGGTCCTTCACCTGGTCGTGAAGGGCCAGGGCGGCCTCAACTGCCGTCTGGGCGTGGAACTCGGCGGGAAAGCTGATCTTGAACAGGATCTGTTCCATCACGTAGCTGCCATAGGGCCGCTGAAAACGGAAGGGCTGACCCTTGAAGAGGACATCGTAAAAGCCCCAGCGAGGCGCACTGAGCACGCTGGGCAGGCCCATCTCCCCCTTCATCACCATCATGGCCAGGCGCACGGCGCGCCCACAGGCATCGCCCGCGGCCCAGGACTTGCGCGAGCCGGCGTTGGGGGCATGGCGATAGGTGCGCAGGGCCTGACCATCCACGAAGGCTTGGGAGACGGCATCGACCACCTGATCGTGTCGGGCACCGAGCAGATGGGCACTGACGGCAGCGGAGGCGACCTTGACCAGTACCACATGATCCAGTCCCACCTGGTTGAAGCTGTTCTCCAGGGCCAGCACCCCCTGGATCTCATGGGCCTTGACCATGGCCTGGATGACTCGATCCATGGTGAGGGGAGGGTGCCCGTTGGCCACGGCCTGTCGGCTCAGGTGATCGGCCACGGCAAGGATGGCACCCAGGTTGTCCGAGGGGTGCCCCCACTCCGCGGCCAGCCATGTGTCGTTGAAATCCAGCCAACGCACCATGGCGCCGATGTTGAAGGCCCCCTGGATGGGGTCCAGTTGGAACGAGGTGCCCGGGATGCGGATGCCGTTGGGCACGAGGGTGCCCGGGACAACCGGGCCCAGGTGCTTGGTGCATTCGGGATACTGCAGGGCCAGCAGGGCGCAGGCCAGGGAGTCCATCAGACAGTGGCGTGCGGTATCCAGGGCCTCGGTGGATGTGATGGGGTCGCCGCAGACATAATCGGCGATGGCAGTCAGTTCGGGATCAGGATCGGGGCGAACATTGGTATCGGCGGTGGTTGCGGTCATGGGTCATTCCCCCTGGTTTGGGTGGTATGTGTCCGCCGGTGCCCTCACCCCAACCCCTCTCCCCAGAACAGAGGGGAGAGGGGCCAAAGTCTTTCCCTTCTCCTCTCTGTTCTGGGGAGAGGGGTTAAAGTCTCTCCCTTCTCCCCAGAGGGGAGAAGGGGCGGGGATGAGGGGAGAGATCAGCCCCGCTGGTTCATCGGTACCCAGGCCTGATTTTCCGGACCGATGTAGTTGGCACTGGGACGGATGATCTTGCCGTCCTGGCGCTGTTCGATCACGTGGGCCGCCCAGCCGGCGGTGCGGGCGATCACGAAGATCGGGGTGAACAGCGGTGTGGGAATCCCCATCATGTTGTAGGAGACCGCAGAGAACCAGTCCAGGTTCGGGAACATCTTCTTGGCATCCCACATGACCGTCTCCAGACGCTCGGCCACTTCGTACATGCGCATGTCACCCTGCTGCTCGGACAGGCGGCGGGCCACTTCCTTGATGACCTTGTTGCGCGGATCAGAAATGGTGTAAACGGGATGACCAAAGCCAATCACGATTTCCTTGCGGGCCATGCGCTCAAGGATGTCTGCCTCGGCCTCATCGGCATTGTGATAGCGCTGCTGGATGTCGCAGGCCGCCTCGTTGGCACCCCCATGCTTGGGGCCGCGCAGGGCGCCAATGGCACCGGTCAGGGCCGAGTAGATGTCGGAATTGGTGCCCGCCACCACGCGGGAGGTGAAGGTGGAGGCGTTGAACTCGTGTTCCGCATAAAGGTTCAGGGAGGTGTGCATCGCCCGCACCCACTCCTCGGAAGGTTTGCGACCGTGCATCAGGTGCAGGAAGTGCCCGCCCATGCTGTCGTCGTCGGTTTCCACATCGATGCGGCGACCGTGGTGTGCAAAGTGGTACCAGTACAACAGGGCTGAACTCAGGCAGGCCAGCAGGCGGTCGGCAATCAGACGGGCGCCGGCCACGTTCATGTCTTCCTTTTCCATCTCCAGGGTGCCCAGCATGGAGACGGCAGTGCGCATCACGTCCATGGGATGGGCAGAAGGTGGGATCTGCTCCAGGGTGGTGCGCAGGGCAGCGGGCAGACCGCGCATGGAGCGCAGCAGCGCTTTGTAGCGCTCCAGTTCGGCGCGGTTGGGCAGAGTGCCATGGACGAGCAGGTAGGCAATCTCCTCGAACTCCGCCTCATCGGCAAAGTCCAGGATGTCGTAGCCACGGTAGTGCAGGTCGTTACCCGTGCGGCCCACGGTGCAGATGGCGGTGTTGCCAGCAACGGTGCCCGAGAGGGCAACGGACTTTTTCGGCTTGGGCTTGTTCTCGGTTTCACTCATTTCGCGGTTCTCCGTCTCGTCTTCTTAGCCGCCTTTGCGGTATAGCTGGTCCAGTTTCTCTTCGTAGGCGTGATAGCCCAGATGTTCGTAAAGCTCCGCTCGGGTCTGCATGGTATGCAGGGCGGCCTCCTGCGTGCCATCCTGGCGAATGGTCTCATAGACGTTGAGCGCCGCCTTGTTCATGGCACGGAAGGCCGACAGTGGGTAAAGCACCAGGCCCACGCCCACACCCTTGAGTTGTTCAGTGGTGAACAGGGGGGTGCTGCCGAATTCGGTGATATTGGCCAGCACGGGCACGTCAACCGCATCCACGAATTGTTGATACTCCTCCAGGGTCGTCATGGCCTCGGGGAAGATCATGTCGGCGCCAGCTTCCACGCAGGCTCTGGCCCGGTCAATGGCCGACTCAATGCCTTCCACGGCCAGGGCGTCGGTTCGCGCCATGATAACGAAATCCTGGGCGCGCGCGTCGGCGGCGGCCTTGATGCGATCAACCATCTCCTCCTGCGTGACGATGGCCTTGCCGGGGCGGTGGCCGCAGCGCTTGGATTGCACCTGGTCTTCGATGTGGCAGCCGGCGGCACCCGCGCGGATCAATTCCTTCACGGTGCGGGCAATGTTGAAAGCGCTGGAGCCGAACCCGGTGTCGGCGTCCACCAGCAGCGGCACGTCGGTGACATAGGTGATGCGGCGCACATCTTCCAGAACGTCGTGCAGAGTGCTGATGCCAAGATCTGGCAGGGCCAGGGAGCCGGCGGCCACGCCGCCTCCAGAGAGATACAGGGCCTTGTAGCCCACGTGTTCGGCCATCATGGCGTGATAGGCATTGATGGCGCCCACCACCTGCAAGGGTTGTTCTTCCTGGACGGCGGCACGCAGGCGCGCCCCGGGCGTGGATGGATCGCTCATGTGAACTCCTGAAAAACCAAAGGAATGAAAAACGGAAGGTAGGCGTGAAGACCTGCTTTGGCAGGGGGCTATCCAGTGGCTCCCAGGTTTTGACCCTGTCGGCGGGTCAACGACGCCTGGGCATCGAACAGCATCTCCACGTTCACCCGTGAACTGCGAATATGGCGGCGCATGATCAGTTCGGCCATCTCCGGATCCCGATCGGCAATCGCCTCGACGATATGACGATGCTCCCGAAAGGCAATCCTTGCCCGGGAACTGGCCATGCCGAACTGGTACCGATACATGCGCATCAGGTGGTATAGCTCATTGCATAGAAACTGGATCAAACGGGCATTACCGCTGGCCTGGATGATCCGATAATGAAAATCCAGATCGCCTTCCTTCTGAAAATAGGCGATGCCGTCCTTCACGTCGGCCCGTTGCTCATGCTGCTTGAGCAGCTGACGCAGGCTGTCGATCTCCGTGGCGGGCATACGCTCCGCCGCGAGCCGGGCGGCCATACCTTCCAGCGCCTCCCTGAGCAAGTAGAGTTCCAGCAGATCCTCCTGGCTGAGGGAGACCACACGCGCGCCCACGTTGGCTCGCCGTTCCACCAGGTGGCAGGCCTCGAGGCGCCCCATGGCATCCCGCAGTGGACCGCGGCTGATACCGTATTCAGTGGCCAGTTCCGGCTCGCTGATCTTGCTCCCAGCGGGGATCTGGCCTTCCACAATGGCCTTGCGCAAGCGGGAGAAGACCCGATCGGCAATGGTCACGCCCTGTTCGCCTGGCTGCTCGGTATACGGTGGCATGGGTGGATCCGGATTGTTAACAATATTAGGTTAACAGCATGGAAAGCAGGGGTAAAGGGAAAGGTTTGCTGACAATTTGCCTTCCCCCCTCACCCCAACCCCTCTCCCCTGAGGGGAGAGGGGCGCGGAGGGCAGTGGGCATACCGGTTACCCCTTTTTTCCCTCCGCATACCCGATGCCCGTCAGGTTCTCCCGGATTTCATCCAGGATGGCCGGATCATCAATGGTGGCCGGGGCCTGGAAGGGCTCATTATCGGCGATCTTGCGCATGATGGCGCGCAGGATCTTGCCCGAGCGGGTCTTGGGCAGGCGCTTGACCACCGCCACCAGCTTGAAAGCCGCCACGGGGCCGATCTGGTCGCGCACCTGAGCCACCAACTCCTTGCGCAGACTTTCTTCATCCTGCTCCACACCGCTCTTCATGACCACCAGGCCCATGGGTAGCGACCCCTTGAGGGTGTCCTGCACGCCGATCACGGCGCACTCCGCCACCGCCGGGTGCGAGGCCAGCACCTCTTCCATGGCGCCGGTGGATAGCCGGTGGCCCGCCACGTTGATCGTATCGTCGATACGGCCCATCACGTACAGGAAACCTTCCTCGTCCAGGTAACCCGAATCGCCGGTCAGATAGTATCCGGGCTGGGCACTGAGATAGGCTTCCTGAAAACGCTGATCATTTTGCCACAGGGTGGGCAGGCAGGCTGGTGGCAGTGGCAGCTTGATCATGATGCGACCCATCTGACCGGCAGGCACGGGCTCGCCATGGTCATCCAGGATCTGCACATTGTAGCCGGGCACGGGCTTGCCGGCAGTGCCGGGTCGGATGGGGAACTGTTCAATACCCAGGTAGTTGGCGGCGATGGGCCAGCCAGTTTCCGTTTGCCACCAGTGGTCGATCACCGGACGCTCCAGGATCTCCTGAGCCCAGCCCAGGGTGTCGGGGTCGCACCGCTCGCCGGCCAGGAACAGGGCCCGGAACTTGCTCATATCATAGCGCTTAAGATGCTCGGCCTTGCTGTCTTCCTTCTTGATGGCCCGGAATGCCGTCGGTGCGGTAAACATGACCGACACCTGGTATTCCTCAATCACCCGCCAGAAGGCCCCGGGGTCCGGGGTGCCCACGGGCTTGCCTTCATAAACCACCGTGGTGCACCCATAGAGCAGTGGGGCATAGACGATATAGGAGTGGCCCACCACCCAGCCTACATCGGAGGCCGCCCAGAAGACCTCGCCGGGTTCCATGCCGTAGATATTCTTCATGCTCCAGTTCAGGGCCACGGCGTGGCCGCCATTGTCCCGCACCACGCCCTTGGGTTTGCCGGTGGTACCGGACGTATAAAGGATGTAGAGGGGGTCGGTGGCCTTGACCGGAACACAGGGGTGGGGTTCCACGTCATCGATGGATTCATTCCACTCCACGTCACGCCCCGCCGTCATCTCACCCGGTCCCTGAGGGCGTTGCAGAACCACGCAGTGGTCCGGCTTGTGTTCGGCCATCTCGAAGGCCTTGTCCAGCAGCGGCTTGTAGGGCACGACCCGGTTGGGTTCAATGCCGCAGGACGCCGCCACCAGCACCTTGGGCTTGGCATCGTTGATGCGCGTGGCCAGTTCGTTGGAAGAAAAACCGCCAAAGACCACTGAATGGATGGCCCCCAGGCGCGCGCAGGCCAGCATGGCCACCAGGGCCTCGGGAATCATGGGCATGTAGATGATGACCCGATCCCCCTTCTCCACACCCAGGCGGGCCAGGCCACCGGCAAACAGGGACACCTGTTGCTGCAGTTGGGCATAGGTGATGGTCTGTTTGTTCTGGGTGACGGGACTGTCGTAGATGATGGCAGCCTGCTTGCCCCGGCCGCTTTCCACGTGGCGATCCACCGCGTTGTAGCAGGTGTTCAGTTCACCGCCCGCAAACCAGTGGTAGAACGGTGCACGGCTGTCATCCAGCACCCTGTCATACGGTTTGTACCAGTCGATCCCCTCGGCGGCTTCACCCCAGAAACCCTCCGGATCATTGACCGAGCGGTTATAAACCTCTGCGTAACCCATGACTCGCTCCTGCTGTGTTAGTCCCCGTCAGGGGTGTGACGGCCACATTCTGGTGGGTGGCCTTTCAATATTGAGCCCGTGACGGGCCTGGTTCGTATATCGTCAAGGCAAGACCTTAGAGGATTTGACGGATGTGTCAACAATCTTGAGGCGTGTGCAGGAATGAGAAGGGATATGCGGGGAGGATCCCCAGCCAAAAAGGGGGGTATGTGTCGACCATCTGTGGCGGCGGCCATGAGGCGGGCGTGTCTCGAAGGCTGGGGGGTATCGGCTCAGAATCGCGGCAGATCCGGGAAGGGCAGTTGCCCCCGATGCACATGCATGGCACCGAATTCGGCACAACGGTGCAGGGTGGGCACGGCCTTGCCGGGGTTGAGCAGACCCTGGGGGTCAAAGGCGGCCTTCACGGCATGGAACTGGGTGAGTTCCGCGGGCTGGAACTGCACGCACATCTGATTGATCTTCTCGATGCCCACCCCGTGCTCGCCGGTGATGGTGCCGCCCACCTCCACGCACAGCTCCAGGATCTGGCCACCCAGTTCTTCGGCTTTGTCCAGCTCTCCTGGCCGGTTGGCGTCAAACAGGATCAGCGGGTGCAGGTTGCCGTCGCCGGCATGGAACACGTTGGCCACCCTGAGCCCGTAGGCCCGTGACAACTCGGCAATCCCGCCCAGTACCTTGCCCAGTTGGCGACGAGGAATGGTGCCATCCATGCAGTAGTAGTCTGGCGAGATGCGTCCCACGGCAGGGAACGCCGCCTTGCGCCCGGCCCAGAAACGCATGCGTTCGGCCTCATCGGTGGCGGTGCGCACCTCGGTGGCCCCGGCCCCCAGCAGCAGCTCGCGCACCTCATGCACCTGCTCCGAGACCTCAGCCTCGGTGCCATCCAGCTCACACAGCAGGATGGCCGCTGCGTCCACCGGGTAGCCGGCATGGACGAAATCCTCGGCGGCACGGATGGCATCGTTGTCCATCATCTCCAGCCCCCCGGGGATGATCCCCTGGCCGATGAGGGCGGCCACGGCTTCGCCAGCCACCTGAGGGTTGTCGAAGGCGGCCATGAGTACCTGGGCACGCTCAGGCTTGGGCAGCAGGCGCACGGTGACCTCGACGATGATGCCCAGCATGCCTTCGGACCCGTGGATCAGGGCCAACAGGTCGTACCCCGGGTTGTCCAGGGCCTCGGAGCCCAGGGTCACCAGGTCGCCATGGATGGTGAGCATCTTCACGGCCACCACATTGTGAACGGTGAGGCCATACTTGAGGCAGTGTACCCCGCCCGAGTTCTCAGCCACGTTGCCGCCGATGGAGCAGGCGATCTGCGAGGAGGGATCGGGGGCGTAGTAGAGCCCGTGGGGGGCGGCGGCCTCGGAGATGGCCAGGTTGCGCACCCCGGGCTGTACCCGGGCGAGTCGCTTGACCGGGTCCAGATGGATGATCTCGTTGAAGCGCGCCAGGCTCATCAGTACGCCATTGGGAAAGGGCAGGGCGCCGCCGGAGAGCCCGGTTCCAGCGCCGCGGGCGGTGATGGGGATGCCACGTTCCCGGCAGATGGCCAGCGCCTCGCGCGCCTGACTCAGGTCATGGGGAATGATCACGGCCAGGGGCAGTCGCCGATAGGCGGAGAGGCCATCGCACTCGTAGGGCCGCAGGTCCTCCTCTTCATGAAGCACGGCGTCTGCCGGAAGAGCCTGCTCAAGCGCCTTGATGAGATCCGCCTTCGCTTGTGGGCTGACGGTAGGGTGAGGATCGGGGTAGAGCGGATCCTTGGGAGTCTTGGGTTGAGCGGACATGAAACCCTCCTCACGAAGACATTGCATGGAGTGTCCTACCCCCGGCCCGCGCGGTCAATCGCCAAGGGACCCTGTGCTACCATCCCCTCAGTTTTCATCCACCTTTTTCCTGATCCTGGATACGGACGCATGCTCGATCCCAAGACCCTCAGAAATGACCTGGATACCATCGCCGCCCGCCTGGCGCGCCGGGGCTTTACGCTGGATACCGATGCCTTCAATCGCATGGAGACCGCCCGCAAGGAATTGCAGGTGCGCACTCAGGAATTGCAGAGTGAGCGCAACACCCGCTCCAAGGCCATCGGTCAGGCCAAGGCGCGGGGCGAGGACATCGAGCCCCTGAAGGCGGAGGTGTCGCGTCTGGGGGATGAACTCAAGGACTGCGAGAATCGCCTGGGTGAATTGCAGCAGGAATTGTCGGATTTCCTGATGGGCATCCCCAACCTGCCCCATGAGAGTGTGCCCCAGGGGGATGATGAGGATCATAACGAGGAGGTGCGTCGCTGGGGCGAGCCGCGTCAGCTGGCTTTCGAACCCAAGGATCACGTGGATCTGGGCGCGCCTCATGGGTGGATGGACTTTGACAGTGCGGTGCGTATCAGCGGCAGTCGCTTCGCGGTGATGCGCGGTGCCATGGCACGTCTGCACCGGGCCCTGATCCAGTTCATGCTGGATGTGCATACCCGGGAGCATGGCTATCAGGAGGTCTATGTGCCTTACCTGGTGAATGCCGATAGCCTGCGGGGCACGGGGCAGCTACCCAAATTCGAGGCGGATCTGTTCCGCATGGCTCAGGATCCGGGCTATTACCTGATCCCCACGGCGGAGGTGCCGGTGACCAATCTGGCGCGGGACAGCATCCTGGCGGCCAACGAGGTGCCGGCCCGTTTTGTGTGTCATACGCCGTGTTTCCGTTCGGAGGCGGGCTCTTATGGCAAGGACACCCGGGGTTTGATCCGCCAGCACCAGTTCGAGAAGGTGGAGATGGTGCAGCTGGTGCCGGCAGGCGATTCCTGGCGGGCTCTGGAGGAGCTGACCGGGCATGCGGAGTCCATCCTGCAACGTTTGGAGCTGCCTTACCGGGTGGTGACGCTGTGTACGGGGGACCTGGGTTTTTCGTCGGCCAAGACCTACGACCTGGAGGTGTGGCTGCCGGGGCAGAATGCCTATCGGGAGATCTCGTCCTGTTCCAATTTCGAGGATTTCCAGGCCCGCCGGATGATGGCCCGCTATCGCAATCCGGAGACGGGCAAGCCGGAGTTGTTGCATACACTGAATGGTTCGGGCCTGGCGGTGGGCCGCACCTTGGTGGCGGTGGTGGAGAATGGTCAGGATGCCGAGGGTCGCATTCATATCCCTGAGGCATTGCAGTCTTATATGGGAGGGGTGAGTGTGCTGGATCCAAAGGTGGGTGCCGGGTGATCCTGGGCGGATCGTCTTTGTTGGCACGCGGCGCCTGCGGCTGGCATCGGGTGTCTCCGATCGGCATCGGGGTGGACCTCTGGAGGGGCGGTGAGCCTGTCCGCGGGTGTGCGCCGCAGGGAAGCGGCGCTCAAGTCTACAGGGACGTATTCACGACGTCCCGCGGACAGACTCACCGCCCCTCCAGAGGTCAGACACCTCTGTTGCTTCGATGGGGGCCTTGTTTGTCATTGTGGGTCGTCCTGCAAGGCTCTCCCCGTGGGTTGTTGTGAATGGTGTCTCCGCGCACGGTTGAAGGCTGCTGGCTTGAATACTGATCGGCATTTAAAGGAGTAGGCGATGAAGCGTTTCTTACCGCGACATCGATTGATCCTGGTCGGATGGTCTGGCGTGCTTCTGGCGGCGCTTCTGGGTCTTGGGGCCGCGGCGGTGGCGAAGGATCAGCCCCCCATCGATGACACGCCACGCCTGATCGGTCTGCAGCATCCCCACTGGTTCGAGCTTTCCCTGCTGGATCTGCGGGAGGATCTGGAGAAGGTGCGGGAGCAGGGCAAGCGGGCCCTGGCGGTGTATATCGGCATGGACGACTGCCCTTACTGCGAGGCCCTGTTCAAGGTGAACTTCGCGGAGCCCGACATCCTCGACTACACGCGTCGGCACTTCAATGTGGTGGGGCTGGATGTGCTGGGCAGTCGGGAGATCACCACGCTTGAGGGTGAGTCCATGACGGAGCGGGAGTTTGCCGTGGGCAAGGGGTTGAATTTCACGCCCGCCTTCATCTTCTATGAGCCGGACGGCACGCCGGTATTTCGCCTGCGAGGCTATCACTCACCCTATCGTTTTCGTGCCGCCCTGGAGTATGTGGCTGATGGTCACTATGAGAATGAGACCTTCCGCGAGTATCTGGCGCGTGCGGACCCGCCACCCCGGTTTGATCCGGATGATCTGAATCATCAGGCGTTCTTCGCCCCCGAGCCCTTTGGGCTGGATCGCTCGCATATCCCCGCCGATCGTCCGCTGGTGGTGTTTTTTGAGCAGGGGGAATGTCATGCCTGCGACATCCTGCATACCGAGCCGCTGCGGGATGATCAGGTGCTGGAACTGCTGGATCTATTCCAGGTGGTGCAGCTGGATATGTGGTCGGAGGAGACGCCGGTTCTCACCCCGGATGGGCGATCGCTGACGGCACGGGAATGGGCGGAGGATCTGGGGCTGTTCTATGCCCCCACGCTGATCTTCTTCGACGAGGCGGGTGAGGAGGTCCTGCGAATCGACTCGGTGGTGCGGCTGCACCGGCTGCGTTCGGTGCTGGAGTATGTGCTCACCAGGGGATACGAGGACTCTCCCACCTACCAGCGCTGGCGTATGGATCAGGGGGGCTGATCAGTCCCAATCGTCCCGGTCCGCGGGTGGATCGATGCGAGGAGGGCCGGCGCGCTTCTGTGAGACCAGTTGAGCCACCAGGTGGGCGATGCCGATGATGAAGGCCACGGGGAAGAACAGGGCCAGCAGTGGCATGCCCCCGAGCATGAACAGAAAGCCTAGCGGGGAGATCTGGATCATCCAGGCGCCCAGGGCAATCAGCATCCAGCGACCGGCGAAGGTCCCGCAGTGGTCCCGGCACCAGGCCGCCCGGGCTTGCCGATCTTCCGGCGTGATACCAGGCATGTCCTTGAGGTGCCAGGGAGCGAGTAGATAGGCCAGGACGGTATGGTGGACCGGGGCATTCTTTGGGTCGGTCTGATTCATGCTTCTGCTCGCTAAGGGGGCCCAGTGGCGGGACAGTGTCGGAGCGATCAGGGTATCACGCAGGCGAGCCTCGACCCGACAGAGCCTCTATGGAAGCGCCGCACGGACCGCGTGCTAGTGGTCCGTGCGGTAGATGGCCGAGAGGGGGTTATCGACCCATGCCGGGCTGGTTCAGTCCGCCGGCGGGTGGTGGCTCAAGGCCCCTTCCCTGACCTGGGGGTTGCTGGCCCATCCCTCGACCCTGTCCCATGCCGGGCCGGCTCATACCCTCATCCTGTCCGCGGGTCCACTCCTGGGCGGTAGGCGAGTTATCAAGGATATCCCGTTGCCCGCGGTCCAGTGATCGGTATAGTGCCCGTGCGGCGTTTCGAGCTTCTCGGGCCTCTTCCAGCCGCACTTCTGCCATGGAAACGCGCGTCTTCATGCGATCCAGGAAATCGGTTTCCTGCATGGCCTCGCGACGCTGGGTCCGATCTTCAGGGGTTTGGCGGGGCCCCATGTGCTGGATGAATTCGTCCCACAGGGCCTGTTGTTCATTGTTCAGACGGAGGGATGCCTCCAGTTGCTCGATACCCCGCTGCCCCTGCGCCATGCCGGGTTGTTGCTGCATCCCGGCCTGAGCCAGGGTCGTCGAGGTGTCGGCCTGCAGCGGAGCGGCCATGCCCACCATCAGCAGTGCCGCGCCCACGCCCACATGCAAGGCCGTCAAGCGATTCTGATTCGTTCGTTTCATCATGCAACCTCCGAGAAAAGGTGTCTGTCCCCTTTTCGATAGCCACCGGGGAACACCTCCACACCATGGCCTTCGCCCCGGCCCGGGTCAACCTCAAATGGCCTGGTCCACCCGGGCTGAATCCCCCTTGTCCATGCGCTCGATGGCCTCGTTGCCCTGCTGGGCCAGGGCGTCCAGGCGGTCGATCTGTGCATCCAGCTTCGGCAGGGCCTCCTTGCGGTAACGAGAGACCTCATCGATGGCGCCCACCACATCTTCGAAGGCATCCTCCAGCTTCTCCATGTCCAGCATGGTGGAGGCCGCCCGGTTCTGGATTTCCACGCCCTGGGTGCGCAGCGCGTGGGCCGTGCCAGCGATCATATCCGAGGTGGTGGTATTGATGGCTTCCACCCGGTCCAGCACCAAACGCTGGTTGGCCAGGGCCATGGCCACCGTGACTGCCACATTCAAGGCGGACACGGTCACGTTGATGGCCCGGTCCACGCCACGCATCAGTTCCCGATTGTTGCGGATCACCACTTCCAGGGACAGGATGCCCTGCTGGCTCACCGCCAACTGCTGCTGCAGGTCGACAACGCGCTGGCGCAACGGGAATAGCAATTCCTCGTCCACGAACCGCTTGCGGCCATCACCCTCCGGAAGCTGCCGGGATTTTTCGCTGAGCCGCCGATCAATCAGCCGCCCCAGGGCGATCTGGCGCTTGAGTTGTTCCAGGCTCTGGCGCAGGGACTTTTGATCATCACTGAGGGTGAGATTGTCCCGATGCAGCATATCCTTGCCTGCTTCCAGGTCCTTGATGATGGCGTCCAGGGCCTCCTGGGCGGTTTCAAACTTGTTGAAATATCGTTGCAACGGCGTGCCCACACCGGGCAGCCGGGACAACATGCGCTTAAGGCCGGTGGCGGAGAGATTGTGGCGACGCGGATCCAGGTCTACCATCCGGTCGCGCAGATCCAGCAGCGACTTGGCTACCGGGCCACCCTCATCCCCCTGATGGGCCAGCTTGCGGATCGGGGCCTGGAGCATCTGGCTCCGATGAGCCGCCTGACGCTGGATATCCAGCCCCATTTCGTCCACCGCCTGACGGTGGCGATGATCCGGCGCCTCCTTGGGCTCGCCTCCAAGCACCTGCTCAAGGAAACGATCCGCCAGGGCATTCAGTTCCGGATCATCTGTTACCGTCGTGGGATCGGTTTCCTGCTTGACCTGGGATTCGATCTCCTCAGCGGCAGGCAGCGAGAGATTGAAGGAGGATGCGTCGGCGGTATCGTTTCGGCTGGCGTTCATCTCGGGCCTCGGGTCGGGACTACAGCATGGGGTTCCATGATACGTATGCAGGGAGCCACGTTCACTCACCCTGACGACCGTAATGGTGGGCCTTTTCCACGAACTGGCGCAGGTCTTCCAGGGCCTGGTTGGCCGCTACCGAGGCGCGGGGACGGTCGGTGCTCACAGCGGAAACGGCCACAGCGGCATCATCCAGGGCAGTGATGGCGGCCTCGTTGCGGGCTCCCAGGTCGCGCAGGCGCGTTTCGGTTTCCTCCACCAGTTCCAGGCGTCGTTCCAGGGCACGACGTTCCTCGTCGGTCATGCGGGCTTCCCGGTTCAGGCGGCCCCGGACATTTTCCACATCCACACCCCGCACGCCGCGGGCCACCGATGCCATGGAGTTCAGGTTATCGACTGCCGTCCAGGAGACTTCCCGAACCAGGTTGAGGGAGCGTTCGAAAGTGAGTTCACGTGCATCAAACTTGCCCTCCAGTACCTCGTTGACGTGGGTATAGCGGGTGTAGATTCGATCCACCTGGCTGGCGAGATCCGGCCGCCTTGCCTTGAGCAGATCACCCTTGGTCTGACACAGGGCGCGCACCAGTTCATCAGCGCCCACCGGCGGTTGCTCCGGGTCCAGGATGGCCAGCCCGGCCTCCCGTGCCTTGCGTTCCAGCGCCGCCCGCTCCCGGGCCGCTGCCGCCTCTCGCTCGGCCTCCCGGCGCCGCTCGGCACGCCACCTCAGCCAGCCTCGCAAGCCGCGCTCTGCGGGGATGGCCACGAAGATGGCCAGCAGTCCGGCCACCCAGCCGCCCAGGGTGGGCCCAAAGCCGCCAAACAGGGAGGTGGCCCAGAGGATGAAGGCGATGAAGGGGATGATCAGCCAGTAGCGCAACAGCACCTGCCAGCGTGTGGGTGGATCCACGGGCACGGCCAAGCGCGGCTCGATCATGCCAATGATCAGCCATGGCAGGCAGGAGAGAAAAAGCCCGTAGGCAAAACCCTGGAGGAATCCCATCATGACCCTAGTCTACTACCTTCCATACCCAGAACGGAGCCCCTCTAAAAGGTGACCAGAATAAGGGGACAGACCCCTTTTCCACATATAAGGGGTCTGTCCCCATTTTCCTCATTTTCCTACAGGATGGGTGAATGATGGTGGGGTGGGGTTTTGTTAGACTCGGCGCAGAGTCATACCCGACGCACTCCTGCGCCGGGGTTACGCAATAGGAGGGAAACCATGGGTTTTGCACCGTCCGACATGCAACTGACCAGCCCGGCTTTTTCCCAGGGCGGCGCCATTCCGACCCGGCACACGGGGGAGGGCGAGGATGTCTCGCCGGCATTGACCTGGAACGGCGCACCCCAGGACACCAAGGCCTTCGCCGTGATCTGCCACGATCCGGACGCCCCGCTGATCTCCCCAGGGGGCACCTATGGGTTCGTCCACTGGGTGCTGTATAACATCCCGGCATCGGTGACCCGACTGCCCGAGGGGGTGGAGGAATACACCAGCGGCGCCACCGATTTTGGCCGTACCGGCTATGGAGGCCCCATGCCGCCCGAAGGCCATGGCATGCATCAGTACTATTTCTGGGTGCTGGCCCTGGATCGGGAGATGGAACTGGCTGAAGGGCTCACCCTGTGGCAATTGCTGGAGAAGATCGAGCCGGCCGTGATCGGCATGAATCGGCTGGTGGGGACCTATCAGCGGGGGTGAGTCGTACCGTTGATGTCTTGGGCGTCATGGAGCGCGCCAACAAAAAAAGGGCCACCCTGGCCGAAGCCGGGATGGCCCTTGGGCGGGTTGGAACCGCTGCCTTAGAACGTCATGAAGCGGGCGTCATCAAACATCAGTTCGCCCATCTGCGGCGGGGTGGCCACGCCAACACCGTCGATCAGGTCGTCTTTGGTGTAGTCGCTGTTCGGCAGGAACAGGGCGCAGACCTGGACACTGGCAGCACCACGCATCACCTTCTGCATGATCTGCTGCGGAGTGGCGTCGGCACCCTTCATGGTGGGGCCTTCATAGGAACGGGTGGCCAGTTCGCCGCCCTTGTCGCACAGCAGCACGTGCAGTTCGGCACCGCGCTCAACAAGCTGGCCGGACAGGATCATGGCCATTGCCTGAGTCTGGGGTTCGTCGGTGGTGACGGTCACGACCACGCGGTTGCTTTCAGCCGCGGCGGCCAGGGGAATCATGGCCAACAGCAGGGCCAGGGAAATGATACCGGTCTTGAGATGCTTCATGGTCAGCAATGCTCCTGTTTGCGAATGACGAGTAACACCATATCATTAAATTCTAATGTTTGTCTTCCGTTGCGCGGGATGGAATTCACAGTTCCGGCCATCGGAGCGACTGGAGCCTGATATCCATGGTTAAATTCCTCACCCTGCTGATCTTGCTGGCCTTTGCCTGGTGGCGTTTAAAGCGCTGGTGGCGGGTGCGGCAATTCAAGGCGCAGGGGCAGCCGGTGCCCGAGGAAATGGGGATTCGTCCGATCACCCTCCTCAGTATTGTCCTGCTGGGGATCTACGGGGGATTTTTGCTCTGGCATCTATTTGGGCAGCCCCAATGATGGCGTGTGATCTCTTGATCAGCGCGAGCGCATCCAGCGTCGCGTGACCTCTGCCCCGGCGCGGGCCGTTTGTTTCAGTACCCGTTTCCATTCCCCCGGCGAGGCCTTGAGGAGAATGCGCATGGCACGTCCCCGCTGCGCCCGATCCAGTTGGCTGGTGATCCGCTCCCATATCGTATCAACGTTGTAGGCCTTGTCCCGGACATCCAGCCGCGCCGGGATGGTCGCTTCCATGGCCACGCCCAGATCCTTGGAGATTGCCTCCATGGCCTGACGCATGGCCTGCGCCTTGGGGCGTGCGGGGGCCTCCAGGTCGTAGGGAGGATCCCATTCCCGGGGCGGTGACAAACGATCCACATGGCTCAGGACGACCAGGATGGGGGGCAGGATCCGGCGTGGATCGGCGGCAAAGCGCTGGCGCAGGTGTTCCAGGGCCCGTCCATCCAGAGCCCGATCGGCCCGGTGGGCGTCCACCACCCAGAGGATGTAGTCACTCTCCCAGAGCGTGTCCACCAGGGCCTCGATGCCTTGCCTGTCCTGGAGCCCCGGGGTGTCCACGAGCACCGCCTCCGGCAGCCCGTTACGTTCAAGCAGGTAACCGTTGGCCTCCTGGGTGGTCGGGAGCACGTCCACACCGGCGGCCAGCCGATCAAGCAGACAATTGATCAGGCTGGATTTGCCCGCGTTGGCCTGACCTGCCACCGTGATGCGGATGGGCCCTGCCTGATCCGCCAGGTTGACGCCCGGTCCCATGGCTTCCATGGCGGCGGCCTCGTCCAGTTGTTCGGTGTCGATGCGCAGTCGCCCGGAATACAGTTCGATGGCCGCGCGGCCCACTTCCTCCACCCAGATACGGGCACCCCGCCGGCGCAGATAATCTCCGGCTTCGCCCATCATCATGGACACCATGCGTTCCCGTGCCTCGGCCATGACGGCCCCCAGGGGGTTCACCAGCCGGGCAGCCCGGTACACGCGCGTGGCGCCGCGGAACCAACGCATGCTCGTACTGGCGGCGGGCTGAAAATCCCATAGTCGCATCAGCTGACTGGCGCGGATCAGATGGGAGCCGGGGACCTTGTCCAGCATCACCCGGCGCAGGCGCACGCTCACCCGTTCCGTGACCAGCAGCGCCTCGGGCACAGTGAAACGCCACATGGGGTGGCGTTCTTCCGGGTGATAGTGTCGAGCCACCTGCTCGATGGTCTGTCGGCCGGCCAGCAGCAGCAGGCGGTAGTCGCCGACGATGTGGGGGTCTGACCCGGCGGCGATCTTCTGCACGCTCTCCCACGCCGCCATGTCCCGGGGCGACCAGTCCGTGTCCGGTGCCGAGACTGCACCCTGGTCTGTGGCATCGGTGCTGGCATCCAAATGCTCTGCCCGGCGCTGCAGCCATACGGATAGGGTATAGCCGACCAGCCCCAGCCCCGTGGCGATGCCCAGCCAGATCAATAGCCAGCCCTGTTGCCACAGCCAGAAGGCCCCCAGGGGGATCAGAATCAGGAAGGGCAGGGTGGCAGCAGCCAGGGCTGCGACCAAGGCGCCCCAGCGGGGCCAGAGGGTGCCAGGCCGATTCATGCCAGGCCGATTCATGAAGGAGAGCCTCGCGAGGGCGGCGCAGTCTCCGTACTTTGTCGCCGGAACAGGGCGTGGGCTTCCTTGAGGGCTCCGTGGAAGGCCTCGGAGACGCCCTCGGGTGTATCGACCCCTCTACGAACCTGCTCCAGGTAATAGCAGGCGGCGCGGCCCAGGGCATAGGTGACGGCGGCACTGGCGGCACCCGCCACCGCCGCGCCAGCGGCCTGGCCGTACACCGGGATCAGCTTGCCCAGTTGCCGGGCAGCGAACCCGGCACCCAGGCCCAGCAGGGTGCCTGAACCCAGGGACGCCAGAAAGGCCTTGAGTGTGGGCCGATCCCAGTTGAGGGCATAGAATTCCCCGATACTATGCAGCATCTTGCCCTGCAGGGTGGGCACGGTGACCATGCCCATCACCGGCACCATGTCGGTGACCCCTGCGGCCGTGGCATAGCCCAGGATATGCGGGCGGATGCGGGCCTGGCGGCTGTCGCGGGCGTTGCGGGCCAGTTCCCGGATCAGGCCAGCGCGCCCGGCGCTGCAGGCCGCCTCCAGGGCGTCCAGCAGGGCATCAAGGCCGTAGTCCTGTTCGCTGAAATCGTCCTCGGGGCGGGTGAGGTCCACGGCCACCTGGTGGAATGGCCCATGGCCCGGCAGTTCGCGGAAGGCCCGGGCCTGCGTCTCCATGGCGCGTCGCAGGTCTTCCAGGTCGGGGTCGCTGGCCAGGGCGGCGGGGCTGGGGTGGTCCCTGTCGTCCGGATAACCATCATGCAGGCGTGTCTGCACCAGCACGATGGCCCAATCCGGGTGGCGTTGGCGTACCTGCTTGAGTACACGCAGGAGGGTGTCCTGCTGCGGGTCCATGGCCCGCGCCACGGCGATCACTGCGTGGGCACCGCGTTCCACCACGGCCAGATCATCGGTGGGATCATAGCCCGCCTCTTCGAGGCCGCGGGTATCCAGGAAACGCACCACCGGCACGTCCGTCGGGAATTCATGGATGCGCGAGGCCCGGGTGCAGGGTTCAAAAGCGCTGCCAATCTCCACCTGAGGGTCGCCGGTGACGCTGCGCACGATGGAACTCTTGCCCGACTGCACCTTGCCCAGCAGCCAGAGCACGGGCGCCTGGGCACGCGCCTGGGCGCGGATGTCGGCGGCCAGGCCCGGATCCGGCCCGGGTTTGAGCACCGCGTCCATGAAGCGTCGCCATGGGGGGGTGGGTTTCAAGACTTGGGAACCTCCGCGTGCAAGGGGTAGACTGACATTCCACATCCTGACCGGCACGTACCAGGGGAGATTGCATCATGGACGCCCATCCAGGTAACCGTATCCTCCAGCGCCGCATGACCCGGCGCGACTTCCTTTGGCTGATGTCCGCTGCCTCCGCCGGCGCGGTGGTGGTGCCCCAGTTGCAGGGCTGCGCCACTGACCCGGTCACCGGCCAGCAACGCCTCATGCTCATGTCCGAGCAGGAAGAGATCAATATTGACAAACAGCACGCGCCGCACCAGTTCTCCAATGATTATGGGCTATTGCGTGATGCCCGGGTCAACCGCTACGTGAGCGAGGTGGGCACGTCGGTGGCCGAAGTCTCTCACCGTCCCCACATGCCCTACAGCCATAATGTGGTCAATGCCAACTATATCAATGCCTATACGTTCCCCGGCGGCACCATGGCATGCACCCGCGGCATCATGGTGGAGATGGACGACGAGGCACAACTGGCGGCGCTGCTGGGTCATGAAACCGGCCATGTGAATGCCCGGCACACGGCACGACGTCAGACCAAGGGCATACTGGCCGCTCTGGCGCTGGGAGGCATCGGCATCGCCGCAGCCCAGTCCGAGCAACTTTCCGGGTACAGCAACCTGATCTACGCCGTGAGCGCGGTGGGTGCCACGGCTCTGCTGGCCCATTACAGCCGCGAGAATGAGCGCGAGGCCGATGACCTGGGCCTTCAGTACATGGCCGAAGCGGGCCAGAATCCTGAGGGGATGGTGGAGCTCATGGACATGCTACGGGGCATGTCCGACCGCCAGCCCAATGCCCTGGAGACCATGTTCTCCACCCATCCCATGAGCCAGGAACGCTTTGACACCGCCCAGCGCGAGGCTCAGTCCCGTTATGGCGACTCCCTGGGGCGCAACGTGCGTCGGGAACGGTATATGGATAACACTCACGACCTGCGGCGCATCAAACCGGCCATCAAGGAGATGCAGGCGGGTGAGGAGCGCATGGCCCAGGAGCAACCCCGTCAGGCCGAGGAGCACTTCGCCAAGGCCTTGCGGCAGGTGCCGGACGATTATCCCGGGCTGGTGCTCATGTCCAAGGCCAAATCCGCCCAGGGACAGCACCGGGAGGCGCAGCGTTATCTGGAGCAGGCCCGGGCATCTTATCCCGGGGAGGGGCAGGCGGTTCACCTCAGTGGCATCAATCAGCTGGCGATGAACCGACCGGATGCGGCCCTGGACCATTTCCAGCGCTATGAGCGCATGCTGCCGGGCAACCCGAATACGGTATTTCTGCAGGGTGTGGCCCTTGAGGGCATGCAGAATCGCCAGGCGGCCGCCCAGCAATACCGTCGTTATGTGCAACAGGTGGGCACCCAGACCCAGCAGGGCCAGTACGCCGTTCAGCGCCTGCAGGCCTGGCAGTAGGGGCATGCCATGAGTGCCATACGTGGGTGCCCTTGCGGTGATCAGGAAACTGGCCTTGGCCTTGCGGCGCTTAGTAGAATCCCCATCCCTTGAAACAGCCAAATCACCGAGCCCGGGAGATTCACCCCTTGCCTTCCTACCTTGACCAATTCCATGCCCGTGACAATGGGGCTGTCCGAGTCACTCCGGATCAGGCCAGCCGTTTTGCCAAGGAGGTGGCCGGCGACTTCAATCCCATCCACAACCCCGATGCCAAGCGATTCTGCGTCCCTGGCGACCTGCTGTTCTGTCTGGTGCTCAATGAGTATGGGGTGAGTCAGCGCATGAGTTTCCGTTTTACCAATATGGTGGGCGCCGATGTGGCTCTGCGATTCTCGCCTTCCGCCGAGTCCAGCCTGGCGATCCAGGATGAGGCAGGCAAGACTTACCTGGAAGTGGAGCGCGAGGGGGAGCCCGCCATGGACCCTCGGCTGATTGAATCCCTCACACGGGACTATGCCGCGTTTTCAGGTCAGAATTTCCCCCATATTCTGGTACCGCTGATGAAGCAGCACAACGTGATGGTCAATCCTCAGCGCCCGCTGGTGTTCTACAACAGCATGTCCTTTGTCTTTGATCAGTGGCCAGCCGTGGCGCCCAGCCTGCGTTTTTCCAACGCGGAACTGATGGTGGACGGCAAGCGCGGTGACGTCGCCCTGGACTTTGACTTGCTGGCGGACGATAAGGTGGTGGGGAGTGGCCGCAAGAAGCTGGTCATCTCCGGCCTTCGGCCCTTCGAGCAGGCGGTGATGGACGACCTGGTACGTCAGTATGACGGCTGGAAGTCGGACTATCAGGCCACCGCGTAAGGACCGTGTCCGGACCCGTGGCGGCCGCAACCTTGCGCCGCCACATCCTGTTTTCCTGTCAATCCGAGAGCCAGCTGCGCACTTGGTCCGCCTTGGGCATGGAGCCGCTATGAACCACTTTCCCGTCGATGACGACTGCCGGGGTGGACATGACATTGTGCTCGACCAGGGCCTCCGGGCGGGTGTCCTTGGCAACTTGGGCCTGCGCGCCCATCTCATTGATGGTGCGCTGGATCAGGTCGGCGGTGTCGGTGCAGCGTGCACAGCCGATGCCGAGTACCTTGATGTCTTTCATCAGTATTCCTCTTCTGGGTGAACGGTTAGAGGTTCAGCGTGAATAGTGGCCCGGCCAGATTCAGTATCCAGCCCGCAAGGGTGAAGGCTACCAGCAGAATCAGGAAGACCATAAGGAGCAGACGCCACTGCATGACCTGCTTGAGCAGGACGAACTCGGGAAAACTGGCGGCCACGGTACTCATGCAGAAGGCCATGGTGGTGCCAATCGGCAGGCCTTGAAGAATCAGGCTCTCCATGACGGGCACCACGCCGGTGATGTTCGTGTACAGCGGGATACCCAGCAGCACCGCAGCCGGCACCTGCCACCACTGCCCCCCACCCAGGTGGGACTCAACCCAGCCATCTGGGACGAAGCCGTAGAGCAGGGCGCCCAGACCCACACCGATGAAGACCCACTTCCATACCCGCCCCAGGATGTCCAGGGTCTCGGTTCGGGCAAAGAGGTGCCGATCCTTCAAGGTCATGGACTCGCGTTGCGTGACGTCACCTTCGGGGACCTGCCCCTTGGCATAGGCCTCGGCAAGGAAGGGCTGCAGATAACGCTGGGCCTGGATGGCATCCAGGAAGGCACCCGCCAGCATCCCCACGGCAAAGCCCACCAGGATGTAGATGAGGGTGAACTGCCAGCCCAGAAGCCCCCATAGGACCACAACGGCGACCTCATTGATCATGGGAGAGGTGATGAGAAAGGCCATCGTCACCCCGATGGGGATCCGGGCTGAGGTGAAGCCGATGAATACCGGCACGCTGGAACAGGAGCAGAAAGGGGTGATGGCGCCGAAGGTGGAACCGAAAAAATACCCCACCACCCGGTTGCGCCCGGCCAGGAAGGCACGCACTCGCTCCACGTTCAAGGAGGCGCGGATCAGGGCGATCACGTAGATCATTACCACCAGGAGCGTGAAGATGGTGGTGCTGCTTTTGACAAAGAAGTGGACTGCGACCCCGAACGAGGTCTGCGGATCCAACCCTAACAGGGTGTAGGCCACCACATTGGCGATTTGGGTGAAGATTTCCAGCATGAGGAGGGTATCCGGGCTGCCGTAAATATCTGTTTAGCTTAATATATGATTAAACGTATATCAAGAATCGTAAAACGACGCTCCAAACCCCCGGTGTCTTGACTAGAAGGCCTGTCGGCTGCGCCATAGGGCCCAGATGCCCAACAGGGCCACGATGAGATGGCCAACCAGGGCCGCGTTGGCAAAGGACAGCCCCAAGAACTGCGGTCCCATCTCGTCACACATGCCCGTGGCCATGAACAGCGTGGGGGCCTGCTCCCCAAGCCATTCCACCAGCCGCTCGATCGGGCCTTGCTCCGCGCCCATGCAGGAAAACCCCAGTTCCGCGGGCTGGCGCTCAAGCCAGCTCTGGTAGCTGGCAAAGCCTAGCCCCGTACCCGCTGTTGCCACCACCAGCGCGCCCAGGATCGTTCCTGGCAGGGCGGCACCGAACAGCGCGCCACCCAGCGCCAGCACCGCCAGAACCATGAACAACAGGCGCTGGAAGATGCACAAATGACAGGGGTGCAGATTGAAGATCTCGGTCAGGCCGATACTCAGGCCAGCCGCCAGGGCGCAGAACAGGGCTATGGCAAGCCAGATGGGGCGAACCGCCAGTGCAAACATGTCAGGTCTCTCGTGGTTGGCGTGTACATATATGTTTGATCGTATATATGCTTATACGTATAATTGCCAAGCAATGTCATTCCCATTGATGCGCTCATCATGACCGAAGTCGCTGTTTTCGATCCACCCCACTGCTGCGCCAGCGGCCTCTGTGGGTCCAGTGTGGAGTCCTGGAGCGAGACCTGCGATTGAAAACAGGGCAGAGGAGTAGGGCTGCTCCTCATCCCCAAACCAAATATTCAAACCAGCAATCCGAACCCAGGGACCCATCCATGCTCCTCACTGCACTGACGATCTTTGTCGCCACCATCACCCTTGTCATCTGGCAACCCAAGGGTCTGGGTATCGGCTGGAGTGCCATGGCGGGCGCGGGGCTGGCCCTGGCCACTGGCGTGGTGCAGCTCTCCGATGTGCCCATCGTGGTGGACATCGTCTGGAATGCCACACTGACCTTTGTCTTCATCATCATCATCTCCCTATTGCTGGACGAGGCCGGGTTCTTTGAATGGGCGGCCCTGCACGTGGCCCGGTGGGGTGCGGGCAGCGGGCCCAGGCTTTACGCCTTCATTATCCTGCTGGGCGCTGCCGTGGCCGCCATGTTCGCCAACGACGGGGCGGCCCTGATGCTCACCCCCATCGTCCTGGAGATGCTGCTGGCGCTGGGATTCTCCGCCGGGGCGGCCTTTGCCTTCGTGATCGCGGCCGGCTTCATCGCCGACACGGCCAGTCTGCCGCTGGTGATCTCCAACCTGGTGAACATCGTCTCCGCCGACTTCTTCGGCATCAGCTTCCGGGAGTACGCCTCGGTGATGGTGGTGGTCAACCTGGTGTCCGTGGCGGCCTCGCTGGGCGTGTTGTACCTGTTTTTCCGCAAGCAGATCCCGCGCACCTATGAACTGGGCGGACTGCGCAAGCCCGAGCAGGCCATCAAGGATCTGGCGGTGTTCAAGGCAGGCTGGGGCGTGCTGGCCTTGCTGCTGTTCTCCTTCCTGGTCATCGAGCCCATGGGCGTGCCCATCTCCGCCATCGTCGGTGTCGGCGCTGCGGTGTTGCTGGGCGTGGCCGCCCGTGGGCGTGTCATCTCCACCCGTCGGGTAGTGGTCAGTGCCCCCTGGCAGATCGTGATCTTCTCCATCGGCATGTACCTGGTGGTCTACGGCCTGCGCAATGCCGGACTCACCGCCGATATTGCCGGGGCCCTGAACTGGATCGGTCAGTACGGGGTGATGGCCTCGGCCGTGGGAGCCGGGTTCATCGCCGCCTTCCTCTCATCGATCATGAACAACATGCCAGCGGTGATGGTGGTGGCCTTGTCCATCGACGAGGCCCAGGTGACCGGTGTCATCAAGGAGGCCATGATCTACGCCAATGTGGTCGGCTCGGACCTGGGCCCCAAGATCACGCCCATTGGTTCTTTGGCCACGCTGCTGTGGTTGCATGTGCTGACCCGCCGGGGCATTCACATCACCTGGGGGCAGTACTTCAAGATCGGCATCCTGATCACGCCGCCGGTGCTGCTGGTGACCCTGCTGGCCCTGGCCGGCTGGCTGAGCATCATTCGCTGATGCCCCCGGCGGGAGCGACTGCGAGCCGCTCCCGCGTGAGGGCTGTTTCTGTCCCGTTCCATTGGTCAAGAGAGTAACGCTCCATGAACCTGCTGTTTCTGTGTACCGGCAATTCCTGCCGTTCCATCCTGGCCGAGGCCACCTTCAATGCCCTGGCCCCCGAGGGCGTGCGGGCCATGAGTGCCGGCAGCCAGCCCACCGGGGCCGTCCATCCTCGCTCCCTGGCCCTGCTGGAGCGGGAGGGCATCCCCACTCAGGGTCTTCACAGCAAGTCCTGGGAAGACCTGCCGGAAATGCCGGATGTGGTGGTCACGGTCTGTGCCAGTGCGGCCGGGGAGACCTGCCCGGTATACCTGGGGTCGGCCCTGCGCACCCACTGGGGGGTGAATGACCCGGCCAAGGTCACCGGTACGGAGGAGGAGATCGACGCCGCCTTTGAACAGGCCTACCGCATCCTGCGGCATCGGATCGAGGCCTTCCTGGCCCTGGACCAGAACGACCCGATGTGGGGAGATCGAGACGCCCTCAAGACAGCGCTGGATCGCATCGGGGAAAAAACCCCCTGAGGCCGGCGGCAACGCTCAGTCGAACGCCTGACTCAATACATCACGGTAATTGCGGACCCGCTGTACGAAGTGCACCGGTTCATACCCCCGTGCATAGCCGTACCTCAGTTGCGGGTAATACCGCTCATCCGAGAGCAGTGGCAACACCTCCCGCATGTCTGCCCAGCTGTCCGGGTTCTTCCCCAGATTCCTTGCCAGTTGGCGCGCGTCAAGGAGATGACCGCGTCCCACGTTGTAGCTGGCCAGGGCCAGGAAGAGGCGGTCAGGTTCCGGGATCTGTTCCGGTAGACGCCGGTGGCGGTCCTCCAGATAACGGGCACCGGCCAGAATGCTCTGCTCCGGGTCCAGCCGGTTAGTGACGCCCAAAGAGCGTGCGGTGTTCTGCGTGAGCATCATCATGCCGCGCACGCCGGTGGGGCTGCGGGCATTGGGGTTCCAGTGGGACTCCTGATAGGACAAGGCGGCCAGCAGGTCGGCCGGCATGCCGGTTTCCTCCTCAGCGGTCAGGAAGAGGTCCTTGTACTGGGGCAGGCGTTCCTCGATGCGCCGGTTCAGCGTTCTTAAGTCCACGTAATCGAACTCAGTGATGTAGGCGTAATGCCGCCGCTCCATGCGATCAACAGCCTCATCGCCCTCCCGGCTGTTCATCCAGCTGAACGCCTGTTCCGTCAGTTTCGTAGCTCCTTGAGCCAGATACCAGCCCAGGTTCTGGCCCTCGGTGAGATCCATGGCCACGCTCAGTGATGGCATGAACCGGCGGTTGACCTTGACGATGTTGGCATCGGCCACGGTGCATTGCAGCGCTTTTTCCGCCACTTCTCCCAGTAGCCGCTCGGTGCCCTTGTTCACTTCCCGGAAGTTCAGCCCCTCGTGCTCGCTCGCCAGCGCCCGAAGACGCTCGGTATAGCTGGAGTTCGCCGTCACCGCGATTTCAATGCCCACCAAATCCGGTATCCGGGTGGGCTTGTTGGCCAGGTCGCGATGACAAACCACTTGTTGGGTGACTTCGGTGTGAGCCGGTCCCCGTTCAAAACGCTGGTTACGCGATTCCAGATGCGTCAGCCCGGAAGCGGCCAGGTGGGCCTGGCCGGACTCCAGCGCTTCGATCACCTGGGCAGTGGAATCGACCACCATCCAATCGACTTCCCAATCATGGGTCTCGGCAAAATCCGTCACCAGGTCGTATTCAGGTCCGCTGGGGCGCTCGTGTCGGTCCAGGTAATAGGTGGTGGGGCCGTTCCGGGTCACCACGCTCAACACCCCGGATTCGTCCGGATGGATCCGGGAGATTCCCGTTCCCCGGTCGCAACCGGTGATCAGCCAGAGGGACAGGCACAGGAGTAGCAGAACAGTGGGCAGTCGTCTGATGTAACGGGAATCCATCAACTCACCTCGCTCGAACGGCAGGGATGTCTCGCCAGGCGCCGTGCGGGCCTCAGCTTTTTCGGGGTTAAGACTATACTTAATCTGGAAATTTTGCGTAGACCCAGGCCGCATGAGCACCAAACCCGGTATCATCGCGTTCCCTTCCGTCCCCCTCAGGAACCCCCATGAGCCATCGCATCGCAGTCATTCCCGGAGACGGTATCGGTACCGAGGTGATGCCCGAGGGGTTGCGGGCGCTGGAGGTGGTGGGGCAACGCTTTGGGATTGGCATGGAGTTCGAGCATTTCGCCTACGCCAGTTGCGACTACTACCTGGCCCACGGGGCCATGCTCCCGGACGACTGGTTCGAACAACTCAAGGGTTTTGATGCCATCTTCTTCGGCGCGGTGGGCGACCCCGCCCGGGTGCCGGATCACATCTCCCTGTGGGGCTCCTTGCTACAGTTCCGGCGTGCCTTCGACCAGTACATCAACCTGCGTCCTTGTCGCCTCATGCCCGGGGTGCGCAGCCCGCTGGCTGATCGCAAGCCCGGGGACATCGATTTCTATGTGGTGCGGGAAAACACGGAGGGGGAGTATTCCAGCGTGGGCGGGCGCATGTTCGAGGGCTCCGAGCGTGAGGTGGTGATCCAGAACACGGTGATGACCCGCATCGGGATCGACCGTGTGCTCCGTTATGCCTTCGAACTGGCCAAGAGCCGCCCGCGCCGCAAGCTCACCTCGGCCACCAAGTCCAACGGCATCTCCATCACCATGCCCTACTGGGACGAGCGGGTGGCAGCCATGGCTGAGGGATATCCCGATGTGGCGGTGGACCAATACCACATCGACATCCTCACGGCGCATTTCGTGCAGCACCCTGACTGGTTCGATGTGGTCGTGGCCAGCAATCTGTTTGGGGACATCCTCTCGGACCTGGGCCCGGCCTGCACTGGCACCATCGGCATCGCCCCCTCTGCGAACATCAACCCGGAGGGGCGCTTCCCCAGCCTGTTTGAACCGGTGCATGGCAGCGCACCGGATATCGCCGGCCGCGGCATCGCCAATCCCATCGGCCAGATCTGGTCCGCTGCGATGATGCTGGAACACCTGGGGCACAAGGCGGCAGGTGTTGCCATCCTGGTTGCCATCGAGCAGGTGCTGGCCCAGGGGGACAAGGCGGTGCTCACCCCGGACCTGGGAGGTCAGGGAGATACCCAGCGTCTCGGCCGCGCCGTTGCCGAGGCGCTGGGTACGTGGACTTAGGTGCCCATGTCCGGGCCAGAGCCCGGCTTCCTGGCGATTTCCGAGAGTCGGTCGTGAATGCTGAACAGAACCAGCATCAGTTCGCAACTGATGCGCCAGAACACCACGCCCAGCACCAGCATCAATACCCCGGCGAAGAAGTTTTGCCCAAACATGGTCCCCAACGCGCTGACGACAATGGCAGCCACGCCAATCCAGAAAATGATGTGGATGAAGGGTGGCGTGATCATCTTGCGAAACAATAGATAGTCATTCATCAGTCTTCGCTCCCCTGAGTTCTTCCTGAAGTGGATCGGCGCGGCAGACGCCGATCGATGAAAACGGCCGGATGTGGCTGGGTAGCCTGGCGCCCGCTCCGACCCAAAGTGATGCGCCCCTGAAAGTATAGTGGGTTGACAGGAAGTCGCTGCCAACACAGGGATGACGGTCTATCCTAGGCAGGAGTGCCCATTCATTACGCGACGGCGGCCATGACCGTGAATTCCCCCGCACATCCCCCCGCATATCCTCATGTGGCCCTGTATGCCACCTGTCTGATGGACCTTTATCGACCCAATGTGGGGTTTTCCGCCGTCCATCTGCTGGAGGCAGCGGGCTGCCGGGTGAGCGTGCCGCGCGGGCAGACCTGCTGCGGACAGCCGGCCTACAACAGCGGCGATCGAGCCACGGCCCGGGCCCTGGCGTTGCGGGTGTTGCGGGAGTTCGAGGACTTCGACCATGTGGTGCTGCCCTCGGGCACCTGCGGTGCCATGATGCGGGCCTACCCGGCCCTGTTCGCCTATGACCCCGATCTGCAGGCCCGGGCGCGGGCCCTGGCCGACCGAACCTTCGAGCTGACGGCCTTTCTGGTGGATGTGATGGGGATGACGTCGGTGGATGCGCGCCTGAATGGCGTGGCCACCTACCATGATTCCTGTTCCGGGCTTCGTGAACTGGGGGTGCGGGATCAGCCGCGCCGCCTGCTGTCCACGGTGCAGGGGCTGGAACTCAATGAGATGACCGACGCCCAGGTCTGCTGTGGGTTCGGGGGCTTGTTCAGCGTGAAATACCCGGACATCTCCGGACGCATGGTGGCCGATAAGGGCCAGCGGGTGAGCGAGAGTGGTGCTCGATTCCTGCTGGGTGGTGACCTGGGGTGCCTGTTGAATATTGCTGGGCGTTTGCGCCATGAGGGTAGCGATGTGCGGGTCTTTCACGTGGCGGAGGTGCTGGCCGGGCGCGCCGAGGGGCGAGCCATCGGGGAGGGCAAGGAATGAATCCGTCCACGGGAGATTTCAAGGCCCGGGTCCGGGTGGCACTGAAGGATCGGCATCTGGCGCAGGCACTGGGCCGGGCCCGCGACGGCTTCGTGCTCAAGCGCCGCAAGGCGGTGGACGCCCGGCCCGACTTCGAGGCCCTGCGCGACCGAGGGGTGGCCATCCGCGATCACACCCTGGATCACCTGGAAGATTACCTGGATCAGTTCATTCGGGCCTTCGAGGCCCAGGGTGGCCAGGTGCACCGGGCCGCCGACGCCGAGCAGGCCCGGCGCATCGTTCTGGATATCTGCGCTCAGGCAGACGCCCGGCGCGTGACCAAGGGCAAGTCCATGGTGGCCGAGGAAGTGGGGCTCAACGAGGCCCTGGATGACGCCGGTTATGATCGGGTGGAGACCGATCTGGGAGAGTACATCATCCAGCTGGCCCAAGAGACCCCCAGCCACATCATCGCCCCGGCGGTCCACAAGACCCGCGAGCAGATCACGGAACTTTTCCACACGCATCATCAAGAACTGGGTTTCAAGGAGCGGACCACCAGCATCCCGGGACTGGTGAACGAGGCCCGCAGCGTGCTGCGTGAACGCTTCCTCACTGCCGACGTGGGCATCACTGGTGCCAATTTTCTGGTGGCCGAGAACGGTGCCAGTGTGATTGTCACCAACGAGGGCAACGGGGATCTGACCGCCACGCTGCCCCGGGTGCATGTGACGGTGACCGGCATCGAGAAGGTGGTGCCGACCCTGGAGGACATGACGACCCTGCTGCGTCTGCTGGGCCGCAGTGCCACAGGGCAGGCGATGACCAGTTACACCACCCTGTCCACCGGCCCCCGCCGGGGCGATGACCTGGATGGCCCACTGGCGCACCACGTGGTGCTGGTGGATAACGGCCGCTCCGGTATGTTGACCGATCCCCGTTACCGGACCATGTTGCGTTGCATCCGGTGCGGCGCCTGCCTGAATCACTGTCCGGTGTATGGGGCCATCGGGGGGCATGCCTATGGCTGGGTGTACCCGGGGCCCATGGGGTCGGTGTTAACACCTTTGAACCGCGGCCTGGCCAATGCCCCTGATCTGCCCCAGGCCTGCACGCTGAATGGCCATTGCGCCGAGGTGTGTCCGGTAAAGATCCCGTTGCCGGAAATGCTCCGGGGGCTCCGGGAGTATCAGTTCGAGCAGCGGGTGGTGGGTCGAGGGCCCCGCTGGGGGGGATGGCTGTGGGGGCAGATAGCAAGCAGGCCGGGATTGTATCGGTCAGTGGCCCGATGGTCGGCGCGGACTCTGGCCTGGCTCGGCAGGGGGAAGGGCGTGCTTCGACGTTTGCCCATGGCGTCCGGGTGGTTTTCGGGCGGGCGATATCTGCCAGTGCCGGAGGGGCGCAGTTTTATGGAGATGTGGGGGAAGGGAGGCGGGTTGCCTGATTCTCCCCTCACCCCAACCCCTCTCCCCGGAGGGGAGAGGGGCTCTGGACCACAGGCTACGGGTTTCAGCAATAATCTCCCTTCTCCCCGTGGGGGAGAAGGGTCGGGGATGAGGGGTGTGGCGGGCCGGGTGCCTGAGTTCCCTCTCACCCCAACCCCTCTCCCCGGAGGGGAGAGGGGCTCCATGGATACAATGGAGGCTTTTCAGGCAGGGTTGGAGCAGGTGGGTGGAACCGTGGAGTGGATCGAACAGCCGGATGACATTCCCCGATACCTGTCCGGGTTCATGCGGCAGCAGGGCCTGCGGGGACCATTGGTCGTGGCCCCGGCGCTGGCCTACCTGGACTGGGCCGGGGCCGGGCTTGAGCCCCGCTTCGGCCCGGCCCAGGGCGATGAGACAGTCGGCCTGAGCCGAGCGGTCTGTGGCGTAGGTGAGACGGGAACCCTGGTCCTCACCTCCGGTGCGGATGACCCCACCACCCTCAACTTTCTGCCCGAATACCATCTCGTGGTGCTGTCGTCGGCGGATGTGGTGGACTGCCTGGAAGATGCCTGGACGCGCCTCAGGGCGCAGGGCCAACCCTGGCCCCGAACCGTCAACCTCATCACCGGCCCCTCGCGAACCGCTGACGTGGAGCAGACCATACAGCTTGGAGCTCACGGACCCCGCAGCCTGCGGGTACTGCTGATACGTTAGGGCCTTCCTGGTGGTTTCGGGCATCGCTTGATCCCGAACCCATTAACAAGGACCATTGAATACCCCTCATCTCAAGAGACGCCCTGGTGAGCCTGGAAAAGGTCTTTTTTGGTTTCTTCATTCTGCTGGCCCTGACACTGAACTTCGGGTTTGTGCTGGGTGAGTTCGACAACCCCGATCATCACAATACGCTTGAATTGCTGGCGGTCATTATCGTGAATCTGGTCGCCACAGTGCTCAAGTTCGGCGATCGCACGCAAACCGGAGCGCTGCTGCTTGCCAGCTCGCTGGTGGCGGATCTGCAGTTATTCGCGGCCGCGGTGGTGTGGACCTACGCCATTCACATACACACAGGCGGCATGGATGCCATGTTCATGGCCAGCATCGTCTCGCTGGCCGCCGGCGCACTGCTAGCCAACATTGTCTCGGTGGTTCTGGTGATCATCGATACCGTGAATCTGCGGCGTTAAGGGTCAATGGTCCCGCGCTCCCATGGATAAGGTCATCTTTCTCTTCCTGAGGCGCATGAGAACCCCCCTCATGGTGCTCATTGGTGCCTATACATTGGCGGGGAGCGGCCTGTTGCTGATCCCCGGGGTGGACGAGCATGGAGAAGTCTGGCGCATGGATATCTTTCATGTGCTGTATTTTCTTAGCTACACCGCCACCACCACCGGCTTCGGCGAGATCCCCCACGATTTCAGCGATGCTCAGCGCCTGTGGGTGATGTTTTCCATCTACCTCACCATCATCGCCTGGCTGTACGCCATCGGGAAGATCCTCGCTCTGGTCCAGGAGCCCGCTTTCAAGCAGGCCATGGGCTATCAGGGCTTTGAGCGTCATGTCAGGCGCATGCAGGAGCCTTTTTATATCATTTGTGGCTACGGGGACACCGGGTCCATGCTGGTGAAAGCCTTGGCTCAGCGGGGCCACAGAGTCATCGTGATTGACAAAAACCCGGAGCGCATCAATGACCTGGAACTCATGGACCTGATCAGTCACGTGCCGGCGTTGGTGGGAGATGCCAGCATCTCGACTCACCTGCGTACTGCCGGGTTGCGTCATGCCCTGTGCCGGGGCGTGGTGGCCGTCACGGATGACGACGATGCCAACCTGAAGATCGCCATTACCGTCAAGTTGCTCAACCCGACGCTGCCCGTGGTCTGTCGAGCCCATACCCGTTCCACCCAGGACAACATGGCTTCGTTTGGCACGGACTACATCGTCAATCCTTTTGATGCCTTCGGCGAACGCCTGACCCTGGCGCTTCAATCTCCAGGGTTGTACCTGCTGCGGGAATGGCTCACCAGCGTGCCCGACGCGCCACTGCCCCGTCCCGTGGAACCCCCCAGGGGCACCTGGATTCTGGTGGGGTTCGGTCGTTTGGGGCAGGCGGTGAAACAGGGCATGAAATCACTGGGCATGGGCACCGTGGTGATCGAGGAGATCCCTGAGCGGGCTGATCCGGATGGCCCCTGTCTGCATGGACGTGGCACGGAGGCCGATACCTTGCAGCAGGCCGGCATTGCCAATGTGGTCGGACTGCTGGCCGGTACCGACGGGGACGCCAATAACCTTTCCTGTCTCATGACGGCACGGGCCCTGAACCCTGATCTTTTCATCGTGGCCCGCCAGAATCATTGCGATAATCGGGATATTTTCAAGGCGGCCAAACCCGATGTCACCATGCGGCCCAGTGAGATGATCGCCGAGGCCATCCTGGCGCATCTCAGTACCCCCCTGTTAGCCCGTTTTCTGCAATTGTCCCTTGAAATGGATGATGACTGGGCCAACGAACTGCTGAGCCGGATTACCGCTGTCACCGATGAGGTGGTCCCCGAAGTGTGGCTGGTGAATGTGAACGACAAGGCGGTACCAGCCCTCGTCAGGCTGCTGCAGGAGCAGCCGGTCACCTTGGGCGCATTGCTGGATGCCACCCATGCCTGGCGGGACTCCTTCAATTGCGTACCCCTGATGCGGGTGCGCGAGGGGGAGGCCCTGCTGACTCCAGGGCCCGATACCGATATCCAGACGGGCGACCGGCTGCTGCTCTGCGGTCAGTCCAGGGTTGCGGATCGGTTTCATCACTTATTGCGGGACGTGCAGGCCCTGCGATACCTGGTGACGGGCTACAATCGGCCTGATGGCTGGGTGTGGCGGACGGGCAGCCGGCGCGCGCCACCTGGCGCCACAGGTCATACGAATTAAGAGGACAACAGCATGGCAGTGAATTCATCCGGCGGTGGCCGACTGGATCAAGTGGTTGCCAACAGCCACCGTGAACGCGAGGATCGGGAAAAGGGCTACCGGGCCAAGGCCCTGAAAATGTATCCCTGGGTCTGCGGACGCTGTGGACGCACCTTTGATCACAAGAACGTGCGCGAGCTGACAGTGCACCACCGGGACCACAATCATGACAACAACCCGCCCGATGGTTCCAACTGGGAGTTGTTGTGCGTGTATTGTCACGATAACGAGCATCAGCGGCTCACCGAAGCCATGAGTGGCCACGGGGGCGGCGCTGGCGACGGCTCCGGCCCGGGGGCAACGCACAATCCTTTTGCCGCCCTGGGCGATCTGCTCAAGGGGCAGGACGGAGACAATCGCGGGGATTGACCCGGCCAAGGGCTGCGGCGTAGGTTCAGACTTGGCCAGTTGAGGAGGAACAGACCATGGGTGAGGGTTCGGACATCAAGGTTCTGGAAGGTCTATTCATCATCGGGGTGGTCGCCGCCTTTGGTATCTGGCAGTTCATCTCCCTGCGCCGCGACCGGGAAGAACGAGAGCGCCGTAAGGCCGAGAAGGCCCGGGAGCATGAGGACCAGTAACATCACGGGGGCACAGGTGCCCCTCTGACTGCGATGCACACGGAGACCCTATGAGAATACTCATCACCGGTGGGACCGGTTTTGTCGGTGCGCGGCTGATCGCGCGCATGCAGCCCCAGGGCCACGAGTTCGTGGTGCTGACCCGCGATGCCGCCAGTGCCCGGCGCAAGCTGGGCATGGAGACCTTCCGTATTATCGAGTGGGATACCCGCTCCCCCATTCCTCCGGATGCCTTTGAGGGTGTAGAGGCTGCCGTCAACCTGGTGGGGGAGAGCATTGCCAGCAAGCGTTGGACCCCTCAGCAGAAGAAAAGGATCATCAACTCCCGCGTGGAACCCACCCGTGCCCTGGTGGAGGGCATCAATGCGCATGCCCCTCAGTGCCGTGCCCTGGTGTCGGCTTCGGCCATTGGATATTACCCGGTGAATCGTCCGGAACCTCTGGATGAAGACAGCGAGCCCGCCGCTGGCTTCATGTCAGAGATCTGTCGGCAGTGGGAGGCAGAAGCCGAACGGGTGAATGAGTCCACGCGGCTGGTGATCGTGCGTATCGGTGTTGTTCTGGGGCGGGGCGGTGGCGTGGTTGGGCGCTTGATGCCAATCTTCAAGGCTGGCCTGGGCGGGCCCGTCTCCGATGGCTCCCAGATGATGAGCTGGATCCACGTGGATGATCTGGCAGGTATCCTCTCCCGGGCGCTCAAGGAGGACTCGATGCGGGGCGTGTATAACGCTGTGGCGCCGCACCCGGTGACCAACCGGGCATTCTCCAAGGCCTTTGCCAAGGCACTGGGCCGTCCGGCCCTCTTGCCGGCCCCGGCCTTCATGCTGCGGGCCGCCATGGGAGAGATGGCGGACGTGGTGCTGGACTCCCAAACCATTTCCGGGCGAAAGGTGCAGGAGGAGGGCGGTTACAGCTTCCTGTACCCACGCATTGAACACGCCATGAGCGAGATCGCCGAACGATGATGTCTGCTGCCACGATGCCAGCACCTGAGCAGAAGCACGGGACGATGAGCGCCGGAGGAACCCATCGGATATGGTAATTCGTCACCCCGATCCTCTGGCCATGCTGTTGCAGGCCATGCCCATGGTGGCACTGGTGGTCTATGGCACCATCTACCTGCGCCAGTTTCTGGATGGCTACCCACCTCCCTTGGCGAACCTTGCCATCCTCATCGCCCTGGCCGGCATGTCGGCTTATGCCTTGTGGCGTTTGTCGCCGTTCACTCTCTATCGGTTCCGGCATTCACCGGCTCATGTGGCCATTGAGAAACAGCGTCTTATCGGCCGCAACCCGTTGCTGGAACATGATCTGACCCGGGTGCAGCGCATCAGCATCGAGCGTTATCCCTTCAACCGAGGGTATCGCTACGTGGTCTGCATGCACCTGGGGGATGGTCGTCGCATCGTTGAAGGCATGCCGGATGCGCCGCGACCCGAGCCCATCTACGACTTTGCAGTGCGTGTGGCCCGCTTCTATGGCGTGGCCGAGGGGCCTGGGGGCCCGCCCGAGGAGTAATAAGGGGACAGGAGTAAAAGGGGACAGACCCCTTTTTGCTTTTTTGAAAAAGCAGTGAAAAAGGGGTCTGTCCCCTTTTACTCCTGTCCCCTTTGACTAGGCGCCCCGGAAGGCGGTGGTGATGGCAGTGGCGATGTCCACATGGGTGACGCCGGGGATGTCCAGTGACACGTCGGTCATGGCCTGCTGGGTGGCGCCCTGGAGTGAGCCCTGGGTGAGGGGCTGGCCCTTGAGGGCGTCGGTCAGGCGCTGCATGCCATCCTCCGGGAATACCGTGAAATCGCCGCTCAGGGACAGGTCCACGATGTGGCCGTCCTTGGCCAGCAGGCGGCTGCGGATCAGTCCGCCGGGGGCCTTGAAGGCGCCTTCAGCCAGGTGGGTGTCAGCGGAGATCTTCACGCCCCGCTCGATGAATCGTCGTCCCTTCTGATAGGTCCAATCAGGGTCCTGGAGTTCCTTTTCCTGCTCGGCAATGGATGCCTCTTCTGCTGCGCTGGCCTGGTCCATGACCGGTTCCACCCGCAGATGCACCGCCAGCTCTTCCATGAAGGTCTTGATCACCGTCTCCCGGGAGGGGGGCGTGCCCAGTTCCCGGGTGAGGGTGGTGATGTAGTCCGACATGCCAGTGCGCAGCTTGTCGCGGAATTTCTCCGAGGGGACCTTGAGGCACCGGGACATGGTGTCCACGTCAAAATCGAACATGAAACTGCCCACCATGAGGGTGGCATCCCCGATGGAGGCGGCGCCGGTACCACCGATCTTGCGGCCATCTACATGGATGTCGTTCACCGGGCGGAACACTGCCTGCACCCCCAGGCGGTGGTAGGTCTGGATCACCGGCTCGATGAAATGTTCATAGATCTCGCTGACCCGCCGTGGGGCCTTCTCGGCGGGATAGACGAAGTGGAAGAAGAGCTGGTTCTGGTCCAGATACACGGCCCCGCCGCCCACATGGCGACGGATGATCGGCAATTCATGCGCCCGGCAATAGTCCTCATCCATCTCCAGCGCCACATCCTGATGCAGGCCCACGCACACATAGGGCGACGAGGGATTCACCAGGGTGAGCACCGGGGTGTCGCCGGGTTGCATGTGGTGGGCCATGCCGTGATAGACCGCCTGGGATCGCAGGGCGGGCTGGGAGCCGAAATCGAGCACTCGAAGCTGCATGGGGTCGTGTCCTTCCGGGTTGTGAGCGGTGGGTGAGGGTATCCGGCCCATCAGGCCTGCTCGATCCGGATGCGCCACTCCTTGGGACCGGTTTCATGCACCGAGGTGCCCTGGCTGTCCACGGCCACCGTGACCGGCATGTCCTTGACCTCGAACTCGTAGATGGCCTCCATGCCCAGATCCTCAAAGGCGACCACCCGGGAGGACTTGATGGCCTTGGATACCAGGTAGGCGGCGCCGCCCACGGCCATCAGGTACACGGCCTGGTTATCGCGGATGGCCTCCACGGCGGCAGGGCCGCGCTCGGCCTTGCCCACCATACCCAAAAGCCCGGTCTGCTCCAGCATCTGGCGGGTGAACTTGTCCATGCGCGTGGCGGTGGTGGGGCCGGCCGGGCCCATGACCTCATCGCGGACCGGGTCCACGGGGCCCACGTAGTAGATGAACCGGTTGGTGAAATCCACCGGCAGCGGCTCGCCGGCATCCAGCATCTGGGTGAGGCGTTTGTGGGCGGCGTCCCGTCCGGTGAGCAGACGGCCATTGAGCAGCAGGACATCACCCGGCTGCCAGCTGGCCACCTCCTCGGGGGTGATGCTGTCCAGATCCACGCGCTTGCCCTGGCTGGGGTCGTAATCCAGTTCCGGCCAGTCTTCCAGGGAAGGCGGGGTGAGTTGTGCCGGGCCGCTGCCGTCCAGGTGGAAG
Organism: Ectothiorhodospira sp. 9100; assembly: GCF_022227565.1. Lineage (NCBI taxonomy): Bacteria > Pseudomonadati > Pseudomonadota > Gammaproteobacteria > Chromatiales > Ectothiorhodospiraceae > Ectothiorhodospira > Ectothiorhodospira sp. 9100. Next base: position 127,932 of record NZ_JAJNAN010000001.1, on the reverse strand, counting down.
TGCACATGACGGGTGGCCGCGCAGTTGGGGATCATGGCCACGGGCAGGGAGGCGGCGTGGGTGGGGTAGTCCAGGATCTTCACGTCCACCACAGTGGTCAGTCCACCCAGACCCTGGGCGCCGATCCCCAGGGCATTCACCTTCTCGTACAGTTCCAGGCGCAGTTCCTCTGCCCGGTTGGCCGGGCCGCGGGCCTGGAGTTCCTGGATGTCCACGGGGGCCATCAGCGATTCCTTGGCCATGAGCATGGCCTTCTCCGGCGTGCCCCCGATGCCCAGGCCCAAAATCCCCGGCGGGCACCAGCCGGCGCCCATGGTGGGCACGGTCTTGAGCACCCAGTCCACAATGGAGTCGGAGGGGTTGAGCATGGCCATCTTGGCCTTGTTCTCCGAGCCGCCGCCCTTGGCGGCGCAGATCACCTCCAGGTGATCGCCGGGTACCGTCTCCATGTGCACCACAGCCGGGGTGTTGTCCTTGGAGTTGCGGCGTTCACCGGCGGGATCCAGCAGCACGGAGGCGCGCAGGGTGTTGTCGGGGTCGGTATAGGCGCGGCGCACGCCCTCATCCACCATCTCCTGAACACTCATCGTCGCCTCCCAGCGCACGTTCATCCCGATCTTGAGGAACACCAGGGCAATGCCGGTGTCCTGACAGATGGGGCGATGGCCCTGGGCGCACAGGCGTGAGTTCACCAGGATCTGCGCCATGGCGTCCCTCGCCGCGGGGGACTGTTCCCGTTCGTAGGCCTGGGTGAGGGCCTGGATGTAATCCTTGGGATGGTAATAGCTGATGAACTGGAAGGCGTCGGCGATGCTCTGGATCAGGTCTTCCTGGCGGATGACGGACATGCAATGGCTCCGGCGATATGGCAATGGTTTGGAACCCGCCATCTTACTGAGTTCGCGGTCGGAGTAGAATCGTGACTGCAACAACCACTCACTTTCATGTCATTTTGGCTGCCCATGGTCTTCACGAAATACCGCTTCTTCATTCTCCTGCTGCCGCTGGTGTTGCTCCTGGCTCTGGGGTCATCAAGGGCTGTTGCCGGTCTGCCCCATGCCCTTGTCCAGGTGCTGGAGCGTCATGATGTGCCCCAGGACGCCGTCAGTCTCTGGGTGCAGTCCCCGGGGGTGTCTCCCTCGATCGCCCACCGGGTGGACGTGCCCCGTAATCCGGCTTCCACCATGAAGCTGGTGACCACCCTGGCGGCGCTGGATATCCTGGGTCCGTCGCACCGCTGGGAGACTCGGTTATACACCTTTGCCCCGGTGGAAAGCGGTGTGCTCAAGGGGGATCTTTACGTGCGGGGGGGCGGCGATCCCTTTCTCGTAAGCGAGGAGGTCTGGAAACTGGCGGGTGCGCTCAGGCGCAGCGGGATCGAGCGCATCGAAGGGGATCTGATCTTCGACCTCAGCCATTACGATGTGGTACCGGAGGATCCGGGAGATTTTGATGGCCGGCCTTTCCGGGCCTACAACCAGCCACCTCATGCCCTGCTGATGAATTTCAATGCCGTGCGTTTCGAATTCCGTCCCGGAGAGGATGGTCGTTCAGTGCAGGTGACCACCGATCCCCCCCTGTCGCACCTGCAACTGGATAACCGTCTGCGCCTTGCGGCGGGGCCCTGCGAGGGGTATCAGCGGGGCGTGGCCTATCACGTGGAGGATTCGGGGCGGGTGCGGCTGGAAGGGCGCTTTCCTCAAGGGTGCGAGGAGTACAGTCTGCTGCGCACGGCGCTGGGCCCTGAGGCGTATGCCCACAGCCTCTTCACCGAGCTGTGGGGGCAATGGGGTGGGACGCTTGAGGGATACTGGCGGACCGGTACCTTGCCGGACGAGGCGGCTGAGCCCCGGGTTGTGCACCGGTCTCCTCCCCTGGGTGACCTGATTCGTCTGATCAACAAGTACAGCAACAATGTCATGGCCAGACAGCTCAAGCTGGCCCTGGGAGTGGCGGTGTACGAGGGCCCGGCCACCGTGGACAAGGGGCATGCAGCCATCCGCGCCATGCTGGCCCGTAACGGAGTGGATACCCAGGGTCTTGAACTGGATAACGCTGCCGGGCTGTCGCGCAGTAACCGCATGACCGCCCGTCAACTGGCCCAGGTGCTGCAGGTGGGGCGCAACAGTCCCTACATGCCTGAATATCTCTCGTCTTTGGCGATTTCCGGCGAGGATGGCACGTTGCGTCGCCGCTTCGTGGATGCTCCGGGCGCCGGCGACATGCGCCTGAAGACCGGGTATCTCAATGGGGTCTCGGCGGTGGCAGGCTATATGCGCACTGCCCGGGGCGAGGAGCGCATGGTGGTGCTCATGATCAATCACCCCGGGTTGCAGCACTGGCGTGGCACTCGGATACAGGACGGAATTCTCGATTGGCTATATGCCAATGGATGAGGAGGGCAGGCATCCTGCAGTCAAACGGCTCAACTCCTGTCAGAATACAGGGGAGGAAATGCCGGCTTTTAAGGATGGATGGGCCGGAAGAGTGGATGCCTTATCGGCCACCGTGGCTTGAACGACGCTTCGAGGAGCGAACGCATGATTGGCAACATACAGAATTACTATGAGCACCTGGTCTACGACCGGATTCGTCATGAACTGCTGGAGCTGGGTGACGCCCTGGACACCACCCATATGGATGATCTGGCCTGTGTGGCCCTTAATCGCCTGCCGCCCCGGTATCTGCGCTTTTCCGTGGACCTGACCACGCGGCTGACTGACGAGGACTGGGAACTGATCAACACGCAGGTGAACGAAGCCGTGGACTATGCCATGCGCACCACCGGACGGCGTCACGAGATCCGGCTGGGCGAGGACGAGTGACGCCCGCTTGCCCATGATGCCGTTGACTGCGCCGCCCAGGCCCTTGTTCTCCTACCGACCCTACTGGGCCGCGCGCTTTGGCGTGGCCCCCTTCCTGCCCATGTCCCGTGCCGAGATGGACGAACTGGGGTGGGACAGCTGCGACGTGATCCTGGTGACCGGCGATGCCTATGTGGATCACCCCAGCTTCGGGGTGGCCATCATCGGCCGACTGCTGGAGGCCCAGGGCTTTCGGGTGGGGGTGATCGCCCAGCCCGACTGGCGCTCCGCCGACCCCTTCACGGCCCTGGGGCCCCCCAACCTGTTCTTTGGGATCACCGCGGGCAACATGGACTCCATGGTGAACCGCTACACCGCCGACCGGCGCGTGCGTCGCAATGATGCCTACAGCCCCGATGACGAGGGCGGGCGGCGTCCGGACCGGGCGGTGATCGTCTACAGTCAGCGGGTGCGCGAGGCCTATCGAGAGGTGCCCATCCTCATCGGTGGCATCGAGGCCAGCCTGCGGCGAGTGGCCCACTACGACTATTGGTCCGACAAGGTGCGCCGCTCGGTCCTGCTGGACTCCAAGGCGGATCTCCTGCTCTACGGCAATGCCGAGCGCGCCCTGGTGGATGCCGCCCACCGGATCGCTGGTGGCGAGCACCCCCGCAGTCTGCGGGACCTGCGGGGCACCGCGTTTCTCAGCGATGGCCTGCTGGATGGCTGGCAGGAACTGGACTCCACCCTCCTGGATCGGCCGGGCCCCGTGGACCGCCACCGGGACCCCTACTGCGAGGACATCCCCGAGCAGTGTGGTCCGGGTCAGGCCGTGGCCTGGCGGGCGGGCACCGGTGCGCAGGTGGTGCGGGTGCAGCGTCGGGTGGTGGCCGCTCATCCCCGTGAGAGCACCGTCATCCGCCTGCCCCAGTGGGACGCCGTCATGGAGGATCCGGCCCTGTACGCCCACGCCGCCCGCCTGCTGCACCTGGAAACCAACCCGGGCAACGCCCGCGCCCTGGTCCAGGGCCATGGCGACCGGGATCTGTGGATCAATCCGCCCCCCATCCCGCTGACCACGGCGGAACTGGATACCCTGTTCGATCTGCCCTTTGCCCGGGCTCCGCATCCCGCTTATCGGGGGACGCGCATCCCTGCCTGGGAGATGATCCGCTTCTCGGTGAACATCATGCGTGGCTGTTTCGGTGGCTGCACCTTCTGTTCCATCACCGAGCACGAGGGGCGCATCATCCAGTCCCGCTCCGAGGACTCCGTGGTCCGGGAAGTGGATGAGATTCGCGACAAGGTGGAGGGGTTCACGGGCATCATCTCCGACCTGGGTGGCCCCACTGCCAACATGTATCAACTGGGCTGCAAGGACAAGACCATCGAGGCCCGCTGCCGCCGGCTGTCCTGCGTGTATCCCCGCATCTGTTCCCACCTGAACACGGACCATGGCCCCTTGATCAGCCTGTACCGGCGGATCCGCCAGCGCCCGGGGGTGAAAAAGGTCCTGGTGGCCTCAGGGGTGCGTTATGACTTGGCAGTGCTTTCCAGGGAATATGTGAAGGAACTGGTGACCCATCACGTGGGCGGTTATCTCAAGATCGCCCCTGAGCACACCGAGAGCGGCCCGCTATCCAAGATGATGAAGCCCGGGATGGATGTCTACGAGCGCTTCAAGGCCCTGTTCGACCACTACACCCGGGAAGCAGGCAAGGAACAGTACCTGGTGCCATATTTCATAGCTGCCCACCCGGGCACCACGGACCAGGACATGCTGCATCTGGCCGTATGGCTCAAGCGCAATGGCTTTCGTCCGGACCAGGTGCAGGGCTTTCTCCCCGGCCCCATGGCCCTGGCCACCACCATGTATCACACGGGCAGAAACCCCCTCAAGCCCATTCGGCGCGAGGGGGGCGAGGTGGTCAGCAATGCCCGCGGTCTGCGCCAGCGACGGCTGCACAAGGCCTTTTTGCGATACCACGACCCGGAAAACTGGCCGCTGTTGCGCAAGGCCCTGCAGGACATGGGTCGAGCGGACCTCATCGGCAATGGCAAGCGTCACCTGGTGCCCCGCTATCAGCCGGAGGGAACGGGGCAGTCGGGGGAGGGGAGGCGTCGTGGCAGTGGTGTGACGCCCGCTCGGAAGGGCCAGCCCAAGGCCTCAGGGCGCCCTGCAGCAGGCAGGGCGCGCAGGCAGGCTGGGCGAACAAGGCGCCGGTAGGTGATGAAACTCCCTTCTCCCCCCCGGGGGGGGGAGAAGGGCTGGGGATGAGGGGGAGGGCGGCTTCAGCGCCCCGCCTTCGGCCCCAGCAGCAGCCAGAGGATGAAGCCAAGCAGCGGCAGCAGGACGATCAACACGATCCAGAGCACCTTGGTGCCCGTCCCTGCTCGGCTCTGAACCGTACTGACAATGGCCCAGATGACCGCGATGAGCAGTACAACGCCTAGCAGACCACCTACTTCAATGCCCATGATGTCACTCCTTGTTGTGTTGAAGACTGTTCGGTTTGGTACCCTCACAACATACAGGCAGAGTGCTGAGCGTGACCACCCCCTTGGCGCGCGGTAGCGGTCTCGCCCCCGTGACCATCAAGCCAACCCAGGAGTCCTGATTCATGCCCTACGTCAACATCAAGATCACCCGCGAAGGGGCCACGCCCGAACAGAAGGCCGAACTCATCCGCGGGGCGACTCAGTTGCTGGTGGATGTGCTGGACAAGAACCCCAACACCACCGTGGTGGTGATCGACGAGGTGGAGACGGACAACTGGGGCGTGGGGGGGGAGACCATCACCGTGCGCCGCCAACGGGAATAAGGGGGAAGAACGCAGATGACACGACGCAAGAAGACCGACACGGGCCTGGTGGTGATTGGTCTGCTGCTCTTGGGCGTGGGCGGCTTCGCCCTGTTTGGCGGCGAGGTCTGGATCAGTCGTCTCACGGTGGGTGAGGGGCAGGGGATCGGCGGTACGGCGGCCCTGGTGATCGGCGGGATCTTCATCGGCCTGGGGCTTTACTTCCTCAAGGAGTCCCGCAAATAGGGCCCCGATGCCCGTCTCAGGCGGGCTCTACGGCCTCGCCGTTCAGCAGTCGGTACAGGGCCACATATTCCCCGGTGAGTTTGTGATTGGGTGCCATGTGGATCAGGGGCTCTGACGCCTGATGGGACTCGCGCACCTTCACTGAGGCAGAGAGGTAGCTGCCCAGCACGGGCAGGTCTTCGTTGATGAGTTCTTCCACCACGGTCCGCGGGAGGTTGGCGTTGGACTGGAACTGATTGACGATGATGCCTTCCACCATCAGTCGCTCGTTGTGGTCTTCCTGGATCTCGCGCACGTTGTCCAGCAACTCATACAGGGCGCGCCGGGAAAAGTCATCGCAATCAAAGGGGATCAGGCATCGGTCCGCTGCAATCAGGGCGGATCGGGTAAAGAAGTTCAGGGCCGGAGGCGTGTCGATGAAGACCGCGTCGTAGCGGTCGGCAATCCCCTGCAGGGCATCGCGCAGCTTGTAGATCTTGTAACGGGATTCCAGCTTGCCCTGGAGATTCTCCAGTTCCCGGTTGGCGGGCACGATGTGCAGGGCCTCAAAGGGGGTCTGCAAGGGGATCAGGTCCACCTGCTTGCGTGACTTGAAGCTGAAGCCGCTGCCCAGCGTGCCGGCGAAGAAGTCCACCACCGTGTGTTCGCATTCGGTGAAAGCGGACCCCAGCAGGTACTGGCTGGAGTTGCCCTGGGGATCCAGGTCCACCACGAGGGTGCGCAAACCATAAGCTGCACTGATGGCCGCCAGGTTGCTGGTGATGGTGGATTTGCCCACCCCGCCTTTTTGATTGAATATGACGCGTCTCATGACCTACTCCAAGCCGGGAACCCGGGCCGCAGGTGTGCGGTAGCCTGCTAGTGTATTCAATGCAGGCGGGGCAGGTCGAGCCGGCAGGCCTGTTTTTCGTCAGTTCTCCAGCCAGGCCAGCGCCTGTTCGCGACCCGCTTCAAGCACCTCCGCATCCAGTTCATGCTGCAGCAGCTGAAGCATCTGTGTACCCACGGGATCGCCGGCTGCCGCGGACAGGCTGGCCCATTTCGCGGCCTTGACCCTACTGGCCTCCACACCGCGCCCCTGGAGATAGAGCTCGGACAGCCAGGCCTGCAGGGTGGGATGACCGGCCTGGGCTCCCTGGTGAGTAAAGTGGAAGGCCTGGTCCGGGTCGGCCTCCACATCGCCGATGCCCTCCAGATACAATCGGGCCAAAAAATACACGGCGTTGGGCTCGCCCTGTTCGTGGGCCTCGTGCAACAGGGTTTCGGCTTCCAGGGTGCGGTGCGGCTCCAGCCCGCCGGTGGCGTCGGCGATCCAGACTGAGGCCAGTGCGACCCGGGCCGGGGCGTAATCCGCCTTGATCCCACGTCGGAACCAGGCCTCGGAGGCGACCCTGTCCACGGGAATCAACTCACCATTGAGGTGCATCCAGCCCAGGTGCAGCGTATAGCGATGGGCGCCGGTCTCCACTGCTTGGGCATACCAGGCAATGGCCAGGGATGGATCGGGTTCCACGCCATGGCCGTGTTCATACAGCCAGCCCAGGTAGGCGGCCGCCTGCGGAGAACCTTGATTGGCTGCTTGCTCGAACCACAGGTGTGCCTGTGGGTAGTTGGGCGGCGTCTCCTGGAGATGAGCCTGCGCCTCGGCCTCCATTTGTGCCACGCTCATGCCATCGCCCGCCTGTTCCGACCAGGGCTTGGGGGATTCCTGTGCCCAAAGCCCCACGGGCAGGTAGAGTAGGGCGGTCAGCACCAGGCCCGCCAGCGTCTTCAAACCCGCAGCGCACAGCATGCGGTCTGCCGAACCGGGTCGGTGGATGGCTGCCTTTGTCGTCATGAATTGTTCAACCACTGTCCAGAACCATCCGTCAATGTAACTGCCCTTTGTGGCAACTGTGTGAATGTGGAGTCCCTCGAATGCCCTTTTTCCTGCTGTCCCTGGCTATTATTGCCGAAGTGGTGGGTACCACCGCCTTGAAATTCTCCGATGGCATGACACGGGTGGTGCCGTCCATCGTGGTGGTCGTGGCTTACATGGTGGCCTTCTATTTGCTGTCATTGGTGCTGCGTTACATCCCCGTGGGCGTGGCCTATGCCATCTGGGCTGGGGGCGGTATTGTGCTCATCACGCTGGTGGGATGGCTGTATCTGCGACAGGGTTTGGACGGGGCAGGCATGCTGGGTATCGGTTTGATCGTCGCGGGGGTGTTGGTACTGCAGTTGTTCTCCAAGTCGGCCAGTCTGCACTGACCCGCCGGTTGGCGCTGACATGGGATCTTCACCCGTCTGTCATCTTGTCACCATGATGTAACAAAGGTTCGCTCTAATGGCGCTCAACAAGCTGACCTTGGACCACAGTCTATGAACGAAAAGACCATCCTGGTCGTGGAAGACGAGCCGGCCATTCGTGAAATGGTCGGCTTCGCACTGACCCGTGCCGGGTTCCAGATGGACGAAGCCGGTGACGCTCACGAGGCGCATGCCCGCCTGGCGGAGCGTGTGCCGGACCTGATCGTGGTGGACTGGATGCTCCCCGGAGCCAGTGGCATCGATCTGGCCCGGCGCCTCAAGCGGGAAGACTACACCCGCGAGGTCCCCATCATCATGCTCACCGCCCGGGGCGAGGAAGACGACAAGGTCGGTGCCCTGGATGCGGGGATTGATGACTACATCACCAAACCCTTTTCGCCTCGGGAGCTGGTGGCTCGTATCAAGGCGGTGCTGCGCCGCAGTCTGCCCGAGGAGCAGGCCAAGCCCCTGAGCGTGGATGGTCTCACGCTGGACCCCGCCAGCCATCGGGTGATGGCCAATGACAAACCCCTGGAAATTGGCCCCACCGAGTTTCGTCTGCTGCATTTTTTCATGACCCATCCGGAGCGTGTTTATTCACGCTCGCAACTCCTGGATCGGGTGTGGGGTCGCAACACCTATGTGGAGGAGCGCACGGTGGATGTTCACATTCTCCGGTTGCGCAAGGCACTGAGCCCACACGGCTGTGATCGCTACGTGCAGACCGTGCGCGGCGCCGGCTACCGATTCTCCCAGCAGGGATGATGTCATGATCCGGGATCCCCACCCCTGGACATTGGAGGCCTGGCGGCTGGGTTCCGTGATGGTGGTCGGGGCCCTGGTGGGCTGGTGGTTCGGTTATTTCTTTGCCACCCTGTTCATGGCATTGCTGGGGTTCATGGGCTGGCATGTCTTCCAGTTGTGGCGGTTCCACCGCTGGGTCCGGGTGGGCAAGCGCAGCGATCCGCCGGAGGCCTCGGGTATCTGGCGTGATCTGATTCATGATCTGTACCGCCTGCATCAGCGCAGCCGCAAGCGCAAGAAGAAGATCGCCAAGCTGCTCAATCGATTCCACGAGTCCAGCGCGGCGATGCCCGATGCCACCATTATTCTGGGCAAGCGCTTCGAGATCGAATGGTTCAATGATGCCGCCGTTGACCTGCTGAGATTGCAACAGCCCCAGGATGTGGGGCGACGCATCACCCATTTGCTGCGCCATCCCCGTTTTCTGGCGTATCTGGAGGGGGGGGTGTACAACCAGCCTTTGGAAATGCCTCGCCTGCCTGACAATCAGGTGCAGCTTTCAGCGCGCATGGTGGCCTACGGAGATGGTCAGTTCCTGTTGACGGTGCGGGATGTCACCCGTCTGCATCGTCTGGAGTCAATGCGTCGTGATTTCGTTGCCAATGTCTCCCATGAACTGCGCACGCCATTGACGGTGATCACCGGCTATGTGGAAACGCTGGTGGATGACGATAGCCTGGATCCGGTTGTCCACCGCACCCTGGAGTCCATGGAATTTCAGGCCGAGCGCATGCGTCGCATCATTGACGACCTCCTTACACTCTCGCACCTGGAGACCCGTGACGATGGCGTGGCCGAGCAGACGGCAGTGCCCGTGCCCGCCCTGATCGGGGCCATTGAGGAGGATGCCCACATGCTGGTGACGGAGCGGGATTTGACGATTCGGGTGGAGGCGGATGCCGGCTTGTGGCTGCGCGGCGCCCGCAATGAGTTGCACAGCGCCTTCTCCAATCTGGTGACCAACGCCATCCGCTATACCCTCGATGGCGGCACCATCACCCTGCGCTGGTACGCCGATGACCAGGGTGCCCACTTCCAGGTGGAGGACACCGGGATCGGGATTCCCCCGGACCATATTCCCCGCCTCACCGAACGCTTCTACCGGGTGGAATCGGATCGCAGTCGCGCCCGCGGCGGCACCGGCCTGGGGCTGGCCATCGTCAAGCATGTGCTGCAACGTCACGACGCCTGCCTGCGCATTGAGAGCGTGCCCGACCAGGGCAGCACCTTCACCTGCGATTTCGGCCAGGCGCGGGTGCTTCGCAAGGTGGCTCCAGTCGCCAGCGACAACTGATCCATCGCATACCGATTGGTTTCAAAAACGGGCCCCCCCCCGATGGGCCCCTGGCGATGGGTCCTGTACCACTGATGGCGGTGTGAAGAGTCTCCCGCCCCTCTCGCCAAACATGACATTTCCGTTACAATGCCCCCTCATTCGGACCGAGCCGCCATGCCTCCCAAGAGCTATTTCTTCAATCTGTTTGGTCAATCCCCCGTGCGCCCACTGCAGCAGCATGCGGACAAGGTGCTGGCCTGCGTGGCAGAACTGCCAGCCTTCATGGAGGCTGCCATGGCGGAGGACTGGGAGCGGGCACGGGAGCAGCGCGACCGGATCGCCAGTCTTGAGCACGAGGCGGATCTGCTCAAGAAGGATCTACGCATGCACCTGCCCAAGGGGCTGATGCTCGCCATGTCGCGCAGGGACGTGCTCGAAACCCTCACGGTGCAGGACCGCATCGCCAATACCACCAAGGACATTGCCGGCCTGATCCTGGGCCGCAGTATGACGTTTCCAAGTGACATGCATCCGGGGCTGCGGGATTTTCTGGCCCGCGGTGTGGACGCCGTGGAACAGGCCGATCGGGCCGTGCACGAACTGGAAGACCTGGTGGAGGCGGGCTTCCGCGGCCACGAGGTGGAGGTCATGGAGGCCCTCCTCAAGGAACTGGACACCATCGAACACGACACCGATCGGATACAGATCCGCGTGCGTGCCGGGCTGTTCGCCATGGAAAAGTCCCTGCACCCGGTGGACGTCATGTTCATGTACCGGATCATCGACGAGATCGGTGAACTGGCCAATCTGGCACAGCGGGTGGGAAGCCGCCTGCAACTGATGCTGGCCCACTAAACCGAAGTCCATTCGACTGGCCTTGAACTGAGTATTCTATGGAATATGCAGCGCTTTTCATCGCCCTTGCTTGCGTGTTTGGGTTCTTCATGGCCTGGGGGGTGGGGGCCAATGACGTAGCCAATGCCATGGGGACCTCGGTAGGCTCCCGGGCACTGACCATCAAGCAGGCGGTGTTTGTTGCCGCCATATTCGAGTTTGCTGGGGCCTGGCTGGCAGGCGGGGAGGTGACCCAGACCATCCGCAGCGGCATGCTGGAAACCGGGCTGCTTGAGGGCTCGCCGGAAGTGTTGGTGTACGGGATGCTGGCCTCGCTACTCGCGGCGGGCACCTGGCTCCTGGTGGCCTCATTCTTCGGTTGGCCCGTGTCCACCACCCATTCCATTGTGGGTGCCATTGTGGGCTTTGCCATCGTGGCTCTGGGCATGGAGGCGGTGCAGTGGGACCGGGTGGGAACCATCGCCATGAGTTGGGTGGTCTCGCCAGCCCTGGCGGGGGTGATCTCCTTTGCGCTGTTCCGCAGTGTTCAGCTCCTCATCCTGGATACTCAGGATCCTTTGGTCAATGCCAGGCGATTCGTGCCCTTCTATATGTTCCTGGCGGCTTTCTTCACGGCCCTGATCACCTTGCTCAAGGGGCTGAAGCACATGGGGCTGGAATTCTCCATGCTGGAGAGTTATGTGCTCGCCGCCGCCATTGGCCTCCTGGTCACGGCCCTGGGGGTGGTGGCCATCCGCCGCCTGCACTTCGAGAAGGTCTCGGATAGGGAATTTCATTTCACCAACGTGGAAAAGGTGTTCGGGGTGCTCATGGTGGTGACCGCCTGTGCCATGGCCTTCGCCCACGGATCCAATGACGTAGCCAATGCAGTCGGACCGCTGGCTGCAGTGGTCAGCGTCTCCCAGTCTGGCGAGGTGAACGCTCATACCCCGATGCCCATGTGGATCCTTCTGCTGGGTGGGGCCGGCATTGTACTGGGCCTGGTCACCTATGGTCACAAGGTGATTGCCACGGTGGGGCGCAATATCACCCAGCTGACCCCCAGCCGAGGCTTTGCTGCCACCCTGGCGGCCGCCATGACGGTGGTGCTGGCCTCTGGTACCGGGTTACCCATCTCCACCACCCATACCCTCGTGGGCGCCATCCTGGGCGTGGGCCTGGCCCGGGGGATCGCCGCCATCAACCTGGACGTGGTGCGGACCGTGTTCATGTCCTGGATCATTACCCTGCCGGCCGGGGCCTTGCTCTCCATCATCTTCTTCCTGATCATTCGCGCCAGCTTCAGTTGAATGCGGTGCGCCGTCTGTCATGGGCATGAAACACGATTGCGACAAGATGGCGGTTTTGAGTGGTCCGGGTGGGCCAGCACCTGGGGGAGATGGAGCAGGCGATGGACAACGATCTCAAACTCATCCTGTTACGCCATGCTCAGGCCGGTGACGCCGCCGAATTCGCCTGCAGTGGTCAGCCCGACAACCTGCGCCCACTCACCGATCAGGGTGTGACCCGCATGCGCGAGGCGGTCCAGGGGCTGGCCACGTTGCTTAGTGGACCCATGAACCTGGTGTCCAGTCCCTATGTCCGTGCCCGCCAGACCGCGGAGATTCTCGCCGAGATTCTGCCTACGGGTCCGATCCGCACCTGTGATCAACTGGTGCCCGAGGCGCATCCCAGCGCGCTGGTGGGTGGCCTGTTTCAGGAGCAGCCCGAAGGCCTGCTGATACTCGTGGGGCATGAGCCACACCTGTCCCGTCTTGCCGGATGGCTGATGTCCGGACGGCCTGACTCCCTTGTAAGGATGAAAAAAGGCGGGGCCTGTGCGCTGCAACTCAGTGGCCCCCCCCGGGCGGGTTGTGCCATGCTGCACTGGCTGCTCACCCAGCGTCAGTTGCGTCGGCTCTGACCCCCTCATCACCCGGGTTTCTTTCATGTTTCGACGTCGCCAACCTTTTGACACCATCGCTGCTGTGGACCTGGGGTCCAACAGTTTTCACATGATTGTGGCGCGGATACGCGACGGCCAGGTCCATGTGCTCGATCGCCTGCGTGAGACCGTGCGCCTGGCCAGCGGCCTGGACAACCGGGGCAATATCAGTCCCGAGGCCATTGAGCGGGGGCTGGCCTGCCTGGAGCGTTTCGGTCAACGGGTGCGTGAATTGCCCTTGGGCAGTGTGCGTGCGGTGGGCACCAACACCCTGCGCAAGGCCAGGGATGCAGGCGACTTTCAGGAACGTGCTCGCGCGGCCCTGGGGCATCCCATCGAGATCATTGGTGGGCGCGAGGAGGCGCGTCTGATTTACCTGGGTGTGGCCCACTCCCTGGCGGATGATGGAGGCCGGCGCCTGGTGGTGGATATCGGCGGAGGCAGTACCGAACTCATCATCGGTGAGCGCTTCGAACCCATTCACATGGAGAGCCTGCACATGGGGTGTGTGAGCATGGGTCGCTGGTACTTCCCCAACGGCGAGATCAAGGACACCGCCTGGCGCGCAGCCGAGATTGCCGCCCGGCTGGAGTTGCAGCCTATTGAGGGCCAGTACAAGGGCGTGGGCTGGCAGGAATCCCTGGGGGCCTCTGGCACGTTGCTGGCCGTGGCCAAAATCCTGCGTGAACAGGGCTGGTGTGACAACGGCATTTCCCTGGCGGGCTTGCGGCAATTGCGTGATGCCTTGTTGAAGGCAGGGCATGTGGATCGTGTTGATCTCAAGGGCTTGAGCGAGGATCGGCGCCCGGTGTTGCCGGGCGGTGTCGTGGTGCTGGTATCCATTTTCGAGGCCCTGGAAATCGAGCGCATGCGGGTATCGGATGGCGCGCTGCGTGAAGGGCTGGTCTATGATCTGCTAGGCCGTAACGGTCACGAGGATGTGCGTGGCCGCACCATCGACAGTTTGATGAAGCGTTTTCAGGTGGATGAGGCGCATGCCCTTCGGGTAGAGCACACCAGCCTGCAGTTGGTGGAGCACGTGGGAGAGGGCTGGCAGCTGTCTCAGGATAACGCCGAGAGCCTCGCCTGGGCGGCCCGCCTGCATGAGGTGGGCCTGAGCATCTCCCATAGCCAGTACCACAAGCATGGAGCCTATCTGGTGGAAAACGCTGACCTGGACGGTTTCACTCTGCAGGGGCAGCAGCGCATGGCCCTGCTGGTGCGTGCCCACCGCCGCAAGTTTCCCGCCAAGTTGTTCGACGCGCTGCCAGATCGTGAAGGCCGCGTGCTGCAGCGGTTGGCGGTGCTACTGCGTGTGGCCGCGCTCCTGCACCGGGCCCGCACGGAGATTCAGGTGCCCATCGAGGAGATCCGGGTCAAGGAGCGCAGTCTCAAGTTACGTCTGGCCGAGGGCTGGCTGGACGAACACCCCCTCACCCGGGCGGATCTGGAGCGGGAGGCCGAGTATCTGCGCAATGCGCGGTTCAAGCTCAAGTATGAGTAGACTGGCCCGCCGCCTTAACACGAAAGAAGCCAGATTCACCCCCCCCCTTGATGCATGAGAGTCAGGGTCCGGTGAGCAGCTCCAGCAATTCCTGCTGGGCCGAGCGGGGTTTCTGGCTGCTGGTGGGCTTCAGGCGCTGGTAGCTGCCGTCGCTCTGCAGCAGCCAGGTCTGGGTGTTGTCGGCCACATAGGCCAGCAGGGACTCATTCAGCACCCGCTCGCGAAGATCCGGGTGGTCCACCGGAAAGGCAGTCTCCACTCGGCGGAAGAAGTTGCGCTGCATCCAGTCGGCACTGGAGAGGAAGACTTCTGGGGTGTTGCCGTTCTTGAAATAGAACACCCGGGAGTGTTCCAGAAAACGCCCCATCACGGAACGCACCTGGATATTCTCCGAGACACCAGGGACCCCGGGGCGCAGAGCGCAAATGCCTCGAACCACCAGATCGATCTTCACGCCCGCCTGGGAGGCCCGATACAGGGCCTGGATGAGGCGAGGTTCAATCAGGGAGTTCATCCGGGCAATGATGCGCCCACCCCGGTTGGCCCTGGCATGGTCGATCTCTCGGTCGATGCGTTCGATCATGGCCGCATGCAGGGTGAAGGGAGATTGCAGCAGCTTGCGCAGCTTGGAGACCTTGCCCAGGCCCGTGAGCTGCTGGAAGATCTTGTGTACATCCTCGCCCACCACCTTATCGGCGGTCAGCAGGCCCAGGTCGGTATAGGCACGGGCGGTGCCGGCATGGTAGTTGCCGGTGCCCAGATGCACGTATCGCTTGATCTGGCCCTTTTCCCGACGCACCACCATGAGCAGCTTGGCGTGGGTCTTGTACCCCACGACGCCATAGGTGACATGAGCGCCAGCATCCTGAAGGCGGTTGGCCAGCTGAATATTGGCCTCTTCGTCAAAGCGGGCACGGAGTTCGATCACCACGGTCACTTCCTTGCCTGCCTGGGCTGCTTCTACCAGGATATCCACCAATTGGGAACGCACACCCGTGCGGTACAGGGTCTGCTTGATGGCCAGTACATCCGGGTCGCGGGCAGCCTGGCGGATGAACTCCACCACCGGCACGAAGGACTGGTAAGGATGATGCAGCAGGACATCGCCGCGGCGGATGGTGTGGAAGATGTCCGAAGCGGAGGTGAGCGAGGGGGGCAGGGCAGGCACGAAGGGCGGAAATTTCAGATCCGGACGATCCACCAGTTCGTGCACGGCCATGAGCCGGTTCAGGTTGACCAGTCCATTCACCTGATACAGGTCTTCCCGGCCCAGCTTGAATTGGCGCAGCAGGAAGTCGGCCACCTTGTCGGGACAGTTATCGGCCACTTCCAGACGCACGGCCTCGCCATAATTGCGTTGGGGCAGTTCCCCTTCCAGGGCCATGAGCAGGTCGTCGATCTCCTCCTCGTGAACAAAGAGATCGGAGTTGCGGGTCAGGCGGAACTGATAACAGCCCGTCACCTTCATGCCCTGGAACAGCTCGCCCACATGGGCATGCAGGATGGAGGACAGAAAGACAAAATCATGGTCTCCCTTGGCCAGTTCCCGGGGCAGGCGGGCCAGGCGGGGCAGGGAACGCGGTGCCTGCACGACGGCCATGCGGCTCTCGCGTCCGAAGGCATCCTTGCCCTCCAGGGTGACGATGAAGTTCAGGCTCTTGTTGAGAATGCGCGGGAAGGGGTGGGCCGGGTCCAGTCCCAGGGGGGAGAGTACCGGCAACAGATCCATGTTGAAGAATTCCTTGACCCAGGCAGCCTGTTCCGGCGTCCACTGGGTGCGCCGTACAAAGCGGATGTTGGCCTGGGCCAGCGCAGGAATCAGGATGTCGTTGAGGGTGCTGTACTGGTCATCCACCAACGCGTGGGCGCTCTGGCCGACCCGGGCGAGTTGCTCGGCGGCACTCAGGCCGTCAGGGCCCGGGTTGTTCACGCCCAGGGCGAGTTGCTGCTTGAGCCCGGCTACACGGATCTCGAAAAATTCATCGAGGTTGGTGGAGGAAATGCACAGATAGCGCAGCCGCTCCAGCAGGGGCATGTTCTCCTGCTTGGCCAGCTCCAGAACCCGCTGATTAAAGCCCAGGAGGCTCAACTCGCGGTTGAGGTAGAGTTCCGGGTTGGTCAGGTCAATATCGTTCATCAGTTGTCCAGTCACCTGCTGTTGGCCGGCACACTAGCCCATGTATGTTAACGTTCCATGACAGGGGTACGGACGCCTGAATGCTCAGGACTCCGGCAAGCGCTGCGTGTCCCAGGCCAGCAGGAACTCCAGCAGCGCCTTCTGGGCATGAAGCCGGTTTTCCGCCTCGTCCCAGACCACGCTTTGCGGCCCTTCCAGCACTTCGGTGCTCACTTCTTCCTCCCGGTGTGCCGGCAGGCAGTGCATGAAGAGGGCATCCGGAGCGGCACGCGCCATGAGCTCGCTGGTGACGACGTAATCGCCAAAGGCGCGCCGCCGGGCTGACTGTTCCTGTTCCTGCCCCATGCTCGCCCACACGTCGGTGACGATGAGGTGCGCCCCGTCAGCGGCCTCCATGGGGTCGCGCACCATGTGCACTGAGCGTCCACCCGAGGCCAGGATCAGCGGATCCGGGTCGTAACCCTCGGGACAGGTGATGCGCAATTCGAATCCCAGGCGTTCGGCGGCGTGGATGTAACTGTGGCACATGTTGTTGCCATCGCCCACCCAGACCACGGTGCGCCCGGCGATGTCGCCGCGCAACTCGAACCAGGTCTGCATGTCCGCCAGCAATTGACAGGGATGTTCCAGGTCGGTGAGGCCGTTGATCACCGGCACTCGGGAGTAGGCGGCAAAGCGCTCCACCTTTTCATGCTCAAAGGTGCGGATCATCACCGCGTCCACCATGCGCGACAGTACCCGGGCCGAGTCCTCGATGGGCTCGCCCCGGCCCAGCTGCGTGTCCTTGGGGGACAGGAACAGGGCATGCCCACCCAGTTGCTGCATGCCCACCTCAAAGGACACCCGGGTACGTGTGGAGGACTTCTCGAAGATCATGGCCAGGGTCTTGCCAGCCAGGGAGGCATGGGGCGTCCCTTCGCGCTGCTGCACCTTCATCTGCATGGCGCGCTGGATCAGGTGACGCAATTCCTCGGTGGACAGGTCCAGCAGGGACAGGAAATGACGAACAGCCATGGGTACTCCTCAGGCGGCCTGGGCCGCGAATCGTTCCACCAGCGTGGCGACGGTATCGATGATTTCATCGGCCTGGGCCTGGTCAATGATCAGGGGGGGCAGCAGGCGGATCACGCGCTCGGCGGTGACGTTGATCAGCAGGCCGGCGGCCAGCGCCTGACCCACCAGTTCAGCGCAGGGCCGGTCCAGTTCAATGCCGATCATCAGACCCTTGCCGCGAATCTGGCGTACCGCTGGGTGCCCGCCCAAGCGCGTAGCGAATCCTGCCATCAGGTACTCACCCATGCGCCTTGCCTGCTCGGGCAGGTCCTGCTGTTCCAGGGTGTCGAGGACTGCCAGCGCGGCAGCACAGACCAGGGGATTGCCGCCGAAGGTGGTACCGTGCGTGCCGGCGGTGAATAAGCCCGTGGCCAGCCCGGCCACCAGGGTGGCGCCGATGGGCACGCCGTTACCCAGGCCCTTGGCGAGACTGAGGACATCCGGCGTGATGTCTTCATGCTGATAGGCGAACAGCTGCCCCGTGCGGCCGATCCCTGCCTGAATCTCGTCCAGCATGAGCAGCCATCCGGTCTGGTTACATAGTTCCCGCAGGCCCTTGAGGTAGTCGGCGGGTGGGATCCGGATGCCGCCCTCCCCGGTGATGGGTTCCACCAGCACAGCCACCACATCCGGATGGTCACTCAGGGCCTGAACCGCTTCCAGATCGCCATGGGGGACACGGACAAAACCTTCCACCAGCGGGGCAAACCCCTTTTGAATGGCGGTATTCCCGGTGGCGGTGAGGGTGGCCAGGGTACGACCGTGAAAACTCCCCTCCATGACCACCACGGTGGGTCGCTTGATGCCCTTGCGGTGACCGTGCAGACGCGCCAGCTTGAGGGCCGCTTCGTTGGCCTCGGCCCCGGAGTTGCAGAAAAACGCCTGCTGCATCCCCGCGGCCTGGGTCAGCCGTTCGGCCAGGCGGGTCTGCAGGGGGATCTCATAGAGGTTGGAGGTATGCACCAGCGTGCGTGCCTGCTCACAAAGGGCCTTGGCCACCGCCGGATGGGCATGGCCCAGCCCGCACACGGCGATGCCCGAGAGGGCGTCCAGATAGCGGCGCCCCTGGCTGTCCCACAGCCACGCGCCTTCACCGCGCTCAAAGGCCACCGGTTGGCGCTTGTAATTCTGCACCAGCGCATCTGACATTGAGTGACTCCCCTCCATAAACGAAAAAAGGCAGCTCGTGGCTGCCGGCTTGCCTCGCGCTCCATGCGCCGGATCATTGTGATGGAACGATCGGCGGTTCCCTACCCTTGGTCGGAATCATACGATGCCCGGGGCCTGCACGCAAAGTCATTGGCCATCAACGTGCCCACCGCCCTCCAGGGGGCGAGGGGGAGGGAAAGGGGTTGCATGGCGGATAGAGCCCCTCTCCCCGAGGGGGAGAGGGGTTGGGGTGAGGGGGAAGGGCGGCAGGTAGCGGGCTATGCCCTGTGCTTACCCGAAATTCTCCGCCACAAAATCCCAGTTCACCACATTGAAGAAGTTTTCAATGTACTTGGGCCGGGCATTGCGCACGTCGATGTAGTAGGCGTGCTCCCATACATCCATGGTCAGCAGGGGCGTCATGCTGCCATCGGTCAGCGGGGTCTGGGCATTGCTGGTGTTGACGATTTCCACCTGGCCGCTGGGATTCTTGACCAGCCAAGTCCAGCCGGAACCGAAGTTGCCGGCACCTGAAGCGGCGAATTTTTCCTTGAATTCCGCAAACGAACCAAACGCCTGATGAATGGCGTCCGCCAGGGCGCCGGTGGGTTCGCCGCCCCCATTGGGGCTCAGGCAGTTGAAGTAGAAGGTGTGGTTCCATACCTGGGCAGCGTTGTTGAATATCCCGCCGGCCGGGGCCTTTTTGATGATGTCCTCCAAGGGCAGGTTTTCGAACTCAGTCCCCGCGATCAGCTTGTTGAGGTTTGTTACATAGGTGGCGTGGTGCTTGTCGTGGTGATACTCCAGCGTCTCGGCGGAGATGTGGGGTTCCAGAGCCTGCTTGTCGTAAGGCAGGGGAGGCAGTTCGTGGTTCATGGCTCGTCTCCTTGCTGGCCGCGGCGATCGCGACGTTTAAATTCTGGACTCAGTCTAAGAGATGATCGGCGCTATTGGAATAGCTTCATTGGCGACAGCCCCGGATGATGCTTCCGGAAATGCGTTTTGGCAATGAACTCGTGATAGTCTCACGCCTTCCATCATTGCTTCCAGAATACCCATGCCCCGACCCCGCGGTCCACGCAAGATCAGTTGCAGCCCCCACTCCATGTATTTCAAGCCAGCCGGTGTCCCCCTGCGGGAGCTGGAAGAGTCGGTACTGGAAATGGAGGAAGTGGAGGCCTTGAGGCTGGCCGATCTGGAGGGGCAGTATCAGGAAGAGGCCGCCCGTTCCATGGGCGTATCGCGAACCACGTTCTCGCGCATCCTCGACTCCGGCAGGCGCAAGGTGGCGGATGCCGTACTCAGGGGCAAGGCAATCCGCATCTCGAATGGGCTGCCCGAGCAGGACGCGCCGGAGCTCCCTTGCAAGGTGCTCGGGAGATGCCCCATGTGTGATCAGCCGTTGGAAACCACGGAGACGGGCTGAGGAAGGGCGATCGTAAGCGCCCGATTGCCTGGTTCAAATCAACCGTGGTGATGGTGGTGGTGGTGGTGGTGGTGATGATGGGTATGGTGAGGATCCTCCTCCGCTTCGGGCAGGGTATCCCCCTGGAGCAGGGCCTGGGCTGCCTGTTGAGGGTCCGTGGCACTGGTGACATGCACCGTCACGCCCTGGCGTGCGAGCCGCTGCAGGAATCGGGGCCCCGCACTTTGGGTGATCAGGGCTGAGGGGCGGGCTTGAAACAAGGGATGTTCAGCGTCGAGCCCCTGATATTCGTGCAATGAAAGCTCCCGGGGCAGATCCAGTCGCCCGGTTTCCACCGCCTGACCCTCTGCATTCCCTTCAAAGATGAGAAACCGCCTGGATTTTCCGGCATGGCCGGTGATGGTGCGGAAATTCTGACTGCTGATGACGATGCGCATGGGGTGGCCTGCTGTGATGTAATTGGCTGCATTATGAACATATGTGCTTTACCAGGGCAAGGGATGAGTCAACGCCAAGCCCCTGGCTGTGCCCGGCTCGGCAAAACCGAGCCGAGTCCAGGCTCATCCTGGTGTTCAGTGCTCGTTTTCCCAGCCAGTGATCATCGCCTTGATCTTCTCCAGCGGGGTATGGCCCACCGTGGCCAGGTAGACGTGAATGATCACGAAGGCCAGCATCAGGAAGGCTCCAAGGGTGTGCGCTACCGCCACCTGTTGTAATCCAAGAAAGCCCGGCGTAAGACCCTGCAGGCTGCCCCAGAATAGGTAGATCAGCCCGGAGATCCAGATCAGGGGATTGATCAGCAACTTGATGACCAGGTAAGCAAGCCGTTGTAACGGGTTGTGTTTGCGCTCCACCGTGATCTTGTAAGGGTGCTTGGCGCCGGTGAACATGCCGTAGCTGTAATAACGCACCATGCGGTCGATATTGCGCAGCGTGGGGATGTAGTGCTTCCACTGCCCGGTGGTGAAATGCCAGAAGATGGCGAAGATCCACAGCCCGATCAGCAGCCAGGCAGCGATCTCATGTACCTCCACCGCTGCTTGAAACTCCAGCAGACTGTGGCTGCCGTGGATCGCCAGGCCAGAAAACATCAGTATCAGCACCAATGCTGCCTGTGACCAGTGCCAGAAACGCTCAAAACGGGTGAAGAGATAGATCCGCTTAGTCATGGGTGGCCCCTTTTCTGCGCTTGCGGGTGATCAGGCGAGTACCGGCGTGAGCGGCTGACCCCAGCAGCATCAGTCCGGCCAGGCCAAATCCGATACGATCCACCCAGGGATTGCTATCGCGGCCGGGCAGCCAGATGCCAGGGACTTCATCGAGGCGACCACCGGGACGGTGGCAGTCGGCGCAGGCGAGGGCATCCTCCGCCGGTGCCACCATGTGAGTGATGGGCCAGGTCATGCGGGTGTCGACGAAGTCGAATTGGCCGCTGAAAGGTCGGTCGGTGGCGGCCATGCCGGCCTGGATGGCCTTGGCGAAGTCAAAGTTGAACCACAGGGATGTGTCGTTGGGGATGCCCACCTGCATGACCACCAGATTGCCGTTTTCCGTATCGTAGGGTTGGCGACCGCTGAAATTCTTCACGGGCCAGATGCGTGCGTCGGCCGAACCCGGTGTGCCGCGGAAGCGGTTGACATAGAACGTCTCACCCGGTGTCACCGTGGCGTCGGGCTGGATGTAATCCACGCTGCCGTCAAACCACTGGTAATCAGGTACCACATTCTCCTGGGGTTCAAAGCGGCCCTTGCGGCTGTCATACGTGAGGTGACCCTGATCGTTTTTCAGCTTGAAGGGATTGCCGTCGGCATCCAGCTGCGTGGCTTGCGACCAGTCCCAGGCCATTCGCGTGGGAACGCCACCACGGGCAAATGTCGGGATATGGCAGGTCTGGCAGGCCAGGGTATGGGCGTGATGGTTGAGACGTTCACTGTGCAGGAGGTCCCCGTCGTGAGGTTGCTCACCATGGCAGGCCTGACAGGACGCCGGGTTCCGATCGTCCTTGCGGCCCCGCATGATGGGCCCGTGGGCGTCACTGGCGGTCATGGACAAGCGGCTGCCGGGCACCTTGTGATCCCGGGTTTCGTGGCACTCGGCACAACTGAAGTTCAGCCCGTCGCTGGCCATGTGCACGTCCAGTGCTTCGCTGGGGTCCACCAGAGAAGAATCCAGGTCGCCGTGCTTCACGCCATCGCCGCCGCCCCCATAAAAGTGGCAACTGCCGCAGGCTTCACGACTGCTGACCCCCACGCTCCTGGCGGCGGCAACCAGGTCCGTGGGTTCATAGAACTTGCCTGAATCGGGCGGGTACTCGGTGCGCTCGTAGGCCGGGTGGCCGGCCAGGCCAAAGGGTTTGACGTAGTCTTCCGCCGAATGACAGACAAGGCAGTCCACGTTGCGTTCGGCGGTGAAGTCGAAGCTGTCATCCTCCCAGCCATAGCCGGCATGGCAGGCGGCGCAGAAGGCCTCGTTGGATTGATGACCGATGCAGAAGGCGTTGAGCATGGTCTTCTTGCCCAGTGGCTCGCCCTTGACCGGATCCTCGTATTCCCATGTCCAGTGCGGGGTTTGCATGAGTTGGACGGCCGCCTCGGTGTGGCAACTCAGGCAGGCCTCGGTGACCTCCTGTCCCGTCTCGAAGGGCCCCTCCAGTTCTTCGAACTTGGTGTGATCGGCCGTCGAGGCCGACAAGGGGGATGTCACCACCCCCCCCAAAAAACCCAATGCAACGACCAGCAGCCGACATCGACGCCAAGCCGATGCCCTCGCAGGTGACGCATGCGTCAACCTCTCCGCGTGTCTCACCTTCCACCTCCCTTATTATATTTATTTACTTATATTCCAGGATTATGGTGATATGACCAGAATGGATCAAGAATTTTTTAGTGGTTGGCAACGGATGACCGGGAGGCCACGGGGAGAGTCTGAATCGTTGCCTGGGATGATCCCGGCGTGACGCCGTCCTCAGCGACTGGGATAATGTGGATCAACCCTACCCGATTGAACTCGGCCTGGACCAACCAAGGGATCACGCTTCATGTGCGGCATCTGCGGCGAACTGCATTTCAAGGGCACGCGGCCCGACCTGACCTCCATCCGGCGCATGCTGGATCGTCTGGACCGGCGCGGGCCGGATCACGAAGGCAGCTACTCCGATGGTCCTCTGGCCTTTGGGCATCGGCGACTGTCCATCCTGGACCTGTCAGAGCGCTCCAACCAGCCCATGGTGGACCCGGAACTGGGCCTGGCGGTGGTCTTCAACGGCACCCTGTATAACTTCCGGGAACTGCGTGCCGAACTGGCCGGCCGTTACCATTTCTTTTCCACTGGGGACACCGAGGTGATCCTCAAGGCCTACCATGCCTGGGGGGAAGACTGCGTCAAGCGCTTCCACGGCATGTTCGCCTTCGCGGTCTGGGATCTGCGCGAGCAGCGGTTGTTCATGGGGCGCGATCGGATGGGCATCAAGCCCCTGTATTACAGCCTGACCGATCGGTGCCTGCGCTTTGCTTCCAACATCCAGGCCCTGCTGGCGGCCGGGGATGTGGACACCGATTTTGACCCGGTGGCCCTGCATCACCACTTCACCCTGCATGCGGTGGTGCCGGCCCCGCGGACCCTGTTCAAGGGGGTGCGCAAGCTGCGTCCCGGCCACACCCTCACCGTGGAGTGCGATGGCGGCACCCGGCTGCAGCGTTACTGGACCCTGGAGGCCCGCCGCCCCGACACCCCGATGTCACCGGAAGAATGGACCCAGGCCATCCACGACAGTCTGCGCCGGGCGGTGAAAAAGCGGCTGGAGGTGGCGGATGTGCCGGTGGGCGTGCTGCTCTCCGGCGGGCTGGACTCCAGCCTGTTGGTGGCGCTGCTGGCGGAGTCCGGCGTGCGCAACCTGCAGACCTTTACCGTGGGCTTTGAAGATCAGCCCGAGGAGAAGGGCAGCGAGTTCGAATTCTCCGATCCGGTGGCCGAGCGCTACGCCACCGTGCACCATCGCTTTCATGTGCCCAACGATCAGGTGCTGGGCCGCCTGCCTGAGGCCGTGGATCAGATGGCCGAGCCCATGGTGGGCCAGGATGCCGTGGCCTTCTACCTGCTTTCCGAACAGGTGTCCCAGCATGTGAAGGTGGTGCAGTCGGGGCAGGGGGCGGATGAGGTCTTCGCCGGCTATTTCTGGTACCCGCAGATGGTGGCCGAGACGGAAGGATCACGGGTGGAGCGCTTTGCGCGGCATTATTTCGACCGGGATCACGACGAGTTCCTGCAGATGCTGGCCCCGGATCTGGTCAGCGAGGATCATACCCGTGCCCTCATTGAGGCGGCCCTGAACGAACCGGGGGCCGACACCCTGCTGGACGCGGTATTGCGCCTGGATGTGACCACCCTGGTGGTGGATGATCCTGTCAAGCGGGTGGACAACATGACCATGGCCTGGGGCCTGGAGGCCCGGGTGCCGTTCCTGGATCACGAACTGGTGGAACTGGCTGCGCGCATGCCGCCGGAACTCAAGCTGGCCGAGGGTGGCAAGGGAGTGCTCAAGCACATCTCGCGCGGGTTGTTGCCCGACTCGGTGATTGATCGTCCCAAAGGGTATTTCCCGTTGCCGGCACTGAAATACGTGCGTGGCCCGTTTCTGGACTTCATGCGTGACATCCTGGATTCCCAGGCCTGTCGGGAGCGGGGGTTGTATCAGCGGGATTACGTGCAGCGCTTGCTGGCCGAGCCGGAGAAGCATCTCACCCGCATCCAGGGCAGCAAGCTATGGCATCTGGCCCTACTGGAGTTCTGGTTGCAGCGCCAGGGCATCTCCTGAGCCCCATGGGAGCGGCTCCTTTGTGGGAGCAACCCCTTTACCCCTTTGTGGGAGCGGGCCTCGCCCGCGAAGGCGGTGGGCACCTCAGTATGTCCAGGGCGCTGCTGGCGCAGCGCATCGCCGGCAGGCCAGCTCCCACAGGGGGTGCGTGGCTTTGTCCCGTGGTACCATACGGAATCAATCAGGTATGGTCGGGGGTCACAGTGACAACGGCCCGACCGACGCATCATGAACACAAGACAACACGAGGTAATGCAAGTGGACGCTCTTGACCGCATCCGTCAGCAGGTGGAAGAAAACCCGGTGATCATCTACATGAAGGGTACGCCGCAATTCCCCATGTGCGGTTTTTCCAACCGGGCGGTATCGGCGCTCAAGGAATGCGGTAAACCCTTTGCCTATGTGAACGTGCTGGCCGACCAGGATGTAATGCAGAGCTTACCCAGCTTTGCCGACTGGCCCACCTTCCCGCAGGTCTACGTGAAGGGCGAATTGATCGGGGGATGCGACATCACCCTGGAGATGTTCGAGTCGGGTGAGTTGCAGACCCTGGTGGCGGATGCGGCAGGCGAGTAGTCGCCGCTCAACTGACCACCACCTGATTGCCCCCGGCGGCACGGGCCGTTTCCAGATTGGTGCCGGCCTGCTGCATGAGCTCGCGGATGGTCAGCAGCGGCTGATCATACTCATGGAAATGGGCGCCGATGGATACCCGAATGGGAACCTTGCCCTCTGAAGTGGTGATCCCGTCCTGAGACAGGCTTTGCAGTACGCGCCCCAGCAGTTCCCGGTTGAACTGCTGGGGTGAGTGCACGTGCAGGAGCAGGGCGAAGGCCTCGCCCCCCATGCGGGCCACCAGGTCGGTGGGGCGCACGGATAGCCGCAGACGTTTGGCAAACCCCAGCAGCACCTCGTTTCCCAGGTCGTGACCATGCTGCTGGTGTACCGGGTCGAAATGATCCAGGTCCACCAGTGCCAGGCACAACCCCCCACCGCGGGCCTGGGTTTCCAGCACCAACGCCTCCAGTCGCTGGTTCAGGGCCCGTTGATTGGCCAGACCGGTGATGGGGTCGGTGGTGGAAAGGTTTTCCATGTGCTGATTGGCCGCCTGCAGCGCAGCGGAGGTTTCCAGCAGACGATTCTGCAGTGTCGCGATGCGCCCCGCCGCGAAAACACGCGCGGCCAACTGCACGTTGTGGATCGGCTTGGTGAGATAGTCGTCCACCCCTTGATGGAAGGCCTCCAGCATGGCCTCATCCCCCTCCTTGGCGGTGAACAGGATGATGGCTGTGTAGCGCTCTTCCTCTTCATCACGCGTGCGGATGGCCGCGGTCAACTCCAGCCCGTTCATTTCCGGCATGACCCAGTCCGCCAATACCACGTCGGCGCGGCGTTCAGTCAGCAGTGACAGGGCCTCGGGTGCGGACGCGGCAAGCCTCACGTCATCGTAGCCCACCCGTTCCAGGGTGTTCTTCAATACCGTTCGGCTGTATTGCATGTCATCGACAATGAGGATGGACAGCGCGGGGGGTGTTGAAGGGGTCATCTCAGCCGATCGGTTGGGGTGAAAAGTGTGATCTCCGTCTCTTTCTTATAAGCAAGCCATCAGGCCTTGTCCAGATTTTCCGTCCCCAGCGGTGTAACCTGATCGTTCCAGCGGTTCATCACGTCACAAAAGATGTCGGCGGTCTTCTCGGCATCGTAGGTGGCCGAGTGGGCCTCGGCGTTGTCCCAGGCCAGGCCTGCCTTCTGTACCGCCCGGGCCAGCACCGTCTGACCGTAGGCCATGGCCGATAGGGTGACTGTGTCCAGGTTGCTGAAGGGGTGAAAGGGATTGCGCTTGAGCTGGGTACGCTCGGCGGTGGCGTTCACGAAGGCCAGATCGAAGCCGGCGTTGTGGCCTACCAGGATGGCCCGGGTGCAGTGATTGAGCTTGACCTCCTGACGCACCTCGCGGAAAACCTCTCGCAGTGCCTCGTCCTCCGGGGTGGCGATGCGCAGGGGATGCCAGGGGTTGATGCCGGTGACCTCCAGGGACTTGGGGTCCATGTGCGCTCCCTCAAAGGGCTGCACATGATGGGACAGGGTGCGGTGTCGATGCAGGTTGCCCTGCGCATCCATGCGCAGGATGACCGCGGCAATCTGCAGCAGCGCGTCGGTTTGAGGGTTGAATCCTCCGGTTTCCACGTCCACCACCACGGGTAGAAAGCCACGGAATCGGTTGCCCATGGGGCGAAAGTCAGCATCTTCGGTCATGACCATAGGGTATCAGGTCTCAAGGGGGCAGGGGGTCTCCCTCAGTCCACCAGCCGCCAGCTGACCTCGCCGCCTGCCCGCAGGGGCACCACCTGCTCCCCGCCGAAGGGATACGCCTGGGGTATTGTCCAGGGTTCGCGTTTGAGGGTGATGAAGTCTTCATTGACCGGCAGGCCATAAAAGGCCGGGCCGTTCAGACTGGCAAAGCCTTCCAGCTTGTCCAGCGCGCCGGCCTGTTCGAAGGCCTCTGCATAAAATTCGATGGCCGCCGGGGCGCTGAAGATGCCGGCACAGCCGCAGGCGCTCTCCTTGGCCCCCTGGGGATGCGGGGCGCTGTCGGTGCCCAGGAAGAAGCGAGGGTGCCCCTCGGTCAGGGCCTCCATGATCGCCACCCGGTGGGTTTCCCGCTTGAGTACGGGCAGGCAGAAATGATGCGGGCGCATCCCGCCTTGGAAGAGGGCGTTGCGGTTCATGAGGATGTGCTGGGGGGTGACCGTGGCGCCGACCCGCTCCGGTGCCTGACGCACGAATTCCACCGCCTGGGCCGTGGTGATGTGCTCCAGTACGATCTTCAATCCGGGGAACTGCTCCACCAGCGGGATCAAGGTGTTGTCGATGAACACCTGTTCGCGGTCGAAGATGTCCACCGAGGGGGCCGTGGCCTCCCCATGCACCAGCAGCGGCAGACCCAGATCCTGCATCGCCTGCAGGGTGGGGTAGGTATTGCGGATATCACTCACGCCTGCGTCGGAATGGGTGGTGGCCCCGGCCGGATAGAGTTTGACGCCCAGTATTCGGCCGCTATCCACTGCCTTGCGAATCTCTTCCGGCGAGGTGCTGTCGGTGAGATAGATTGTCATCAATGGGTTGAACGTTGAATCCCGCGGCAATGCCTCAAGAATACGTTGGCGATATTGCAGGGCCTGATCCACGCTCACCACCGGTGGCTTGAGATTCGGCATGATCACCGCGCGTGCAAACTGTTTTGCCGAATGTGGCACCGCATCACTCAGGACATCTCCGTCGCGAACATGTAAATGCCAGTCATCGGGGCGTCTGATGCGCAGTTCTTCGATTGTTGCCATTGTGTGATTTTCCTAAATTAAATAGGGAGTTGGCGTGTTGCAGTGAAGCATTTCACCACCGCGTCCACTTTCTTGACCTGCTGCGTCAAAAGTTCGAACATAGCGGGCAAGGCGGTAGCAACCAGCCTCACCAAAAAGATAACAATAATGTTTCAAAACCACCCCCGCGCTTGTGATGAACCACCCTCTCGTGTGGGGCGATGGCGAGTGTCTAAAGCCGGGCCTAACGGATGGAGAATACGTGATGAACGCGCAGACAATGCCGCAGGATCTGGACGCGCAGGAAACGCAGGAATGGTTGGACGCCCTGGAAGCCGTCATCCAGGCCGACGGCCCGGAACGCGCCCACTACCTGCTGGAAAGGTTGGTGGATCAGTCGCGACGTTCCGGTGCCTTCCTGCCTTATTCCGCCAATACGGCCTACGTCAATACCATTCCCCCGCATCTGGAACCGGAATATCCCGGCGACGCGGAGCTGGAACACCGCATCCGCTCGTACATCCGCTGGAACGCACTGCTGATGGTCGTCAAGGCCAATCGTATCAGTTCGGAACTGGGAGGGCATATTGCCAGCTTCGCCTCGGCGGCCACCTTGTACGATGTGGGATTCAATCATTTCTGGCGTGCCCCCAGCCATGAGCACGGTGGTGATCTGGTCTTCATTCAGGGGCACTCTGCGCCTGGCATCTACGCCCGGTCGTTCCTGGAGGGGCGGCTGAGTGAGCAGCAACTGGATGGTTTTCGCCAGGAGGTCGCGGGTAACGGGCTGCCGTCCTACCCTCATCCCTGGCTGATGCCGGACTACTGGCAGTTCCCGACGGTGAGCATGGGACTGGGGCCCATCACCAGCATCATGCAGGCCCGCTTCATGAAATACATGAACGACCGCGGGCTGGCCAGCAGTCAGGATCGCAAGGTCTGGTCCTTCCTGGGGGACGGCGAGACCGACGAGCCGGAAACCCTCGGGGCCATCAGCCTGGCAGCCCGGGAAAAGCTGGATAACCTCATCTTTGTGGTCAACTGCAATCTGCAGCGTCTGGATGGCCCGGTGCGTGGCAACGGCAAGATCGTGCAGGAACTGGAGGCCGTATTCCGTGGCGCTGGCTGGAACGTGATCAAGGTGCTGTGGGGCAGCTACTGGGATCCGCTGCTGGCCAAGGACACCAAGGGCCTGCTCAAGCAGCGCATGATGGAGGCCGTGGATGGTGACTATCAGAACTACAAGTCCAAGGATGGGGCCTATGTACGCGAGCACTTCTTTGGCAAGTATCCGGAGCTCAGGGCCATGGTGGCCAATATGTCCGACCCGGATGTGTGGCGCCTCAACCGGGGCGGTCACGACCCGTTCAAGGTGTACGCCGCCTACGCCTCGGCGGTGAATCACACCGGTCAGCCCACGGTGATCCTGGCCCAGACGGTGAAGGGTTACGGCATGGGGTCCGCTGGCGAGGGGCAGATGCGAGCCCACCAGCAGAAGAAGATGGGCATCGAGGAGATCCGCGCCTTCCGCGACCGCTTCAGCATCCCTGCCACGGATGATGACGTGGACAATCTGCGCTACCTCAAGCCGGCAGAGGAGGCGCCGGAGATGAAATACATGCGCCAGCGGCGCGAGGGCCTGGGAGGTCATCTGCCGGTGCGCAAGTCCACGGTGGCACCGCTGGAAATCCCGGATCTGTCCCTGTTCTCGGGCTCCCTGGAAGATTCTGGCGACCGGGAGTTGTCCACCACCATGGCGCTGGTGCGCATGCTCACCCAGCTCACCCGCGACAAGAAGGTGGGCCATCACGTGGTGCCTATCGTGCCTGACGAGGCACGCACCTTCGGCATGGAAGGTCTGTTCCGTCAGTTGGGTATCTATTCCTCCGTGGGCCAGCTCTACGAGCCCCAGGACAAGGAAGAGGTCATGTTTTACAAGGAGGCCAAGAAAGGACAGATCCTGGAAGAGGGCATCAACGAGGCGGGGGCCCTGTCGTCCTGGATTGCCGCCGCCACGGCCTACAGCGTGCATGGTGTCAGCATGATCCCCTTCTACATCTTCTACTCCATGTTCGGCTTCCAGCGGGTGGGTGATCTGATCTACGCCGCCGGGGACATGCAGGCCCGAGGGTTTCTCATCGGCGGGACTGCCGGGCGCACCACCCTCTCCGGGGAAGGCCTGCAGCACCAGGACGGCCACAGCCACATGATGGCCGCCAACGTGCCCAACTGCATCAGCTACGACCCCACGTTTGCCTATGAACTGGCGGTGATCCTGCACGATGGCATGCGGCGCATGTACTCGGATCAGGAGAATGTCTTTTATTACATCACCACCATGAACGAGAACTACCATCAGCCCGCCATGCCCGAGGGCGCCGAGGAAGGCATCCGCAAGGGACTTTATCGCTTGCGGACGGGAGATGCAGCCAAGGCCCGGGTGCAGCTCATGGGTTCGGGCACCATCCTGAGGGAGGTGATCGCCGCAGCCGATCTGCTGCGTGAGGACTTTGGTGTGGAGTCGGATATCTGGAGTGCGCCCAGCTTCAACGAACTGGCCCGGGATGGCCGTGGTACCGACCGCTGGAACATGCTCAATCCCGAGAAGCCCCCGCGCCAGTGCTGGGTGTCCCGGTGTCTGGCGGATGCCCAGGGCCCGGTGGTGGCCTCCACGGATTATGTGAAGGGTTATGCCGATCAGATCCGCGCCTGGGTGCCCGGTCGCTATGTGACCCTGGGCACGGACGGGTTCGGCCGCAGCGACCTGCGCCAGCGGCTGCGGCACCATTTCGAGGTGGACCGTTACTATGTGGCCGTGGCCGCTCTCAAGGCCCTGGCGGATGAGAGAACGCTGCCGGTGGAAACGGTCGTCGAGGCGATTCGCAAATACGAGATCGACGTGGACAAGGTCAATCCCTTGCACGCCTGAGGCCCCCAACCGTGGTCAACCTCAATTTCAGACAGGAGTTGCGTGATGGGCAACGTGGTTGAAGTGAAGGTCCCGGATATTGGGGACTTCAAGGATGTGGAAATCATCGAAGTGCTGGTGTCCGAGGGAGACCGGGTGGAGGCAGAGGATCTCCTCATCACCCTGGAGTCGGATAAGGCGTCCATGGATATCCCCTCGCCCCAGGGCGGCATTGTGAAGGGGGTGAAGCTCAAGGCCGGGGAGCGGGTGTCCCAGGGCACCCCGATCCTGGATCTGGAGGTGGAGGACGCTTCCGGGAATGGGGATGCTGATGCCGCTTCCGGGACGGCTGAAGAGTCCGGTAAAGGCTCTGGCGATGACGGTGGCAAGGCCTCAGGGCAGGGCGACACAGCGGAATCGGTAAAGCCGGATGACGCACCACGCCGTGGTGAGCAGGCATCACCGCCATCGGCTGCTCCCGCATCCGCGCCACGTCAGTCGCCCACCGCCGGCATGGTGAACGAAGAGGGCTTCCGCAAGGCCCATGCCTCGCCGGCGGTGCGTCGTTTTGCCCGGGAGCTGGGCGTGGACCTGGGGCGCGTGGAGGGTTCGGGGCGCAAGGGGCGCATCCTCAAGGAGGATGTGCAGGGCTTCGTCAAGCGCTCCCTGGCCCAGGGAGCCTCTGGCGGACTGGGCGTGGCACCGGCGCCCGAGGTGGACTTCTCCCGCTTTGGCCAGGTGGAAACCCAGGCCCTCACCAAGATCAACCGCCTCACGGGGGAGTTCCTGCATCGCAACTGGGTGACCATCCCCCATGTCACCCAGTTTGACGAGGCGGATATCACCGAACTGGATGGCTTTCGCCGCTCCCTGGTGGATGAATACAAGGACAAGGGGGTGAAGATCACCTTCCTGGTCTTCCTGATGAAGGCGGTGGTCTCGGCCCTGAAGGAGTTCCCCCGGGTGAATGCCTCCCTGGATGCCACCGGCGAGAACCTGATCATCAAGAAGTACTACCACCTGGGCATCGCCGTGGACACCCCCGATGGCCTGGTGGTGCCGGTGGTCCGCGATGTGGATCGCAAGAGCCTGGTGGAGTTGGCCCGGGAACTGGCCGAGATCTCCGAGAAGGCCCGCAAGCGCCGCCTGAAGAGCCAGGACATGGAGGGCGGCTGCCTCACCATCACCAGCCTGGGCGGCATCGGCGGCACCCATTTCACCCCCATCGTCAATGCACCGGAGGTGGCCATCCTGGGCGTCTCCAAGGCCCGGATGCAGCCGGTGTGGGATGGCGAGGCGTTCAACCCCCGGCTGGTATTGCCCTTGTCGTTGTCCTACGATCATCGCGTCATCGACGGGGCCCTGGGGGCCCGGTTCACCAGTTACCTGAGCGGCCTGCTGTCCGACATGCGGCGGATGCTGCTGTAGACGAGGAAGAGATTCATGGCAAAGGTGGTTACGATCCCGGTACCCGATATCGGCGAGTTCAAGGAGGTGGAGATCATCGAGGTCCTGGTTCAGCCAGGTGACCGTGTGGATGTGGAGGACTCCCTGATCACCCTGGAATCGGACAAGGCCTCCATGGACATCCCCTCGCCCCACGCGGGCACGGTGAAAAAGGTCCTGCTCAAGGCCGGCGACAAGGTCTCCAAGGGGAGCGACATCCTGGAACTGGAGATGGCAGGCGAGGGGGCCGAGGGCGACTCGTCGCAGTCCTCCCCGAAGGATAAGGAAAAAGGTAAGGGAAAGGATAAGGGCGAGGCCCCCAAGAAAGACTCCGGGCAGGATGAGGCCAAGGCCGGCAAGTCGGCGCCCAAGCCCGCCAGCCACAATGGCGATGTGGATCAGCGCTGCCAGTTGCTGGTGCTGGGCTCCGGTCCCGGCGGCTACACCGCCGCCTTCCGTGCCGCCGACCTGGGCATGGAGGTGATCATGGTGGAGCGTTACCCGGTAATCGGCGGCGTCTGCCTGAACGTGGGCTGCATCCCCTCCAAGGCCCTGCTGCACGCCGCCCAGGTGGTGGAGGAGGCGGAGGACTTCGAGCGCCATGGCATCCGTTTTGGCAAGCCTGAGATCGATCTGAAGAAACTGGCTGGCTACAAGGATGGCGTGGTGAGCAAGCTCACCATGGGCCTCAAGCACCTGGCCAAGCAGCGCAAGGTCACCGTGGTGCAGGGGAGCGGGCGTTTCACCTCCCCCAACAGCCTGGCGGTTTCCAGCGACGACGGTGAACAGGTGATCGGATTCGAGCAGGCCATTGTGGCCGTTGGCTCCCGTCCCGTGCATCTGCCCAGCTTCCCCTGGGATGACGAGCGGGTGATGGACTCCACCGGGGCCCTGGAGCTGCGCGATATCCCCGGACGCCTACTGGTGGTGGGCGGCGGCATCATCGGTCTGGAGATGGCCTGTGTGTACGACGCCCTGGGGGCCAAGGTCACTGTCTGCGAGCTGTCCAGCGACCTGATGCCGGGGGCTGACCGGGATCTGGTCAAGCCTCTGGAGAAACGCATCAAGGGGCGTTACGAGAACATCTTCACCGGCACCAAGGTCACTGCGGCCGAGGCCACTGATGACGGCATCCGCGTCTCCTTCGAGGGGGGCAAGGCCCCGGATCAGGACACCTTCGACCGGGTGCTGGTGGCCGTGGGACGCCTGCCCAATGGCGGGGGGATCGAGGCCGAGGCCGCGGGGCTTGAAGTGGATGAACACGGCTTCATCAAGGTGGACAAGCAGATGCGCACCAATGTGTCGCATATCTTTGCCATTGGTGATGTGGTGGGCGGCCCCATGCTGGCCCACAAGGCCACCCATGAGGGCAAGGTGGCCGCCGAGGTGGCATCGGGTGAAAAGTCCCATTTCGATGCCCGCGCCATCCCCAGTGTGGCCTACACCCACCCGGAGGTGGCCTGGATGGGGCTCACCGAGACCGAGGCCAAGAAACAGGGTATCGAATACACCAAGGGTGTCTTCCCCTGGGCGGCCAGCGGGCGTGCCATCAGCGTGGGCGGCGACAGCGGGTTGACGAAACTGTTGCTGGATGAGCACGACCGCGTGATCGGTGCCGGCATTGTCGGCCCCAACGCCGGCGAGCTGATTGCCGAGGCCACCCTGGCCCTGGAGATGGGTGCCGATGTGGAGGACCTGGGCCTGACGGTGCATCCGCATCCCACGTTGTCGGAGACGGTGGGTTTCGCCGCCGAGGTGGCTCATGGTTCGATCACGGATATCCTGCCGCCGAAGAAAAAGTAGTTCCTCTCTTCGCCCTCGCCGGATGATTCAATCTTTCCCGCGCCTGGCCGATAATCCTTCCCATGAACCTCCGCGTCCTCGCCCTGCTGCTGATTCTCGCCCCCACCAGTCTGGGGGCGGTGGAATATGCCTCCCGACTGGCCGAGGCCCGTTGGACCGTCTCCACCGGGGGTACCCTGTGCGAACTCGCCCAGGAGATACCTCGCTACGGCACGGTCCGCTTCCAGGCCCGCCCCGGTCAGCCGCTGCAGTTCACTGTGGAGATCCGCACGCCGTTGCCGGGGCCGGACGTGGGCCATATCTCCCTGAGGCCGCCCCAGTGGCGCCACGACCTGAGCCCCCAGGCGCTGGAAGCGGTCTCCCTGGCCGCTTCCGACATCCTGCTGATGTTGCAACGGGATCGGGCACTGGAGCTGTACTATGCACTGGAAGCCGGTCACGAGGTCATCCTGACCCATCCGGATGCAGGGCGGGGTGCCGACAACGTGCGGGTGGTCATCTCTCCGGTGCGGTTTCGGGAGGTGCTGGCGGATTTTCGGGCGTGCCAGGGCGATCGGATTTATCTGGATTTCGTGAGCCTGCGGGAATGGCGAGTCCACTTCGACTTTGATGAGAGCAAGATCCGTGAGGAGGATCAGTCCACGTTGGATCAAGTGGTGCGCCATCTGACGACCCAGCCCGATACCCGGGTGGTGGTGGGTGGGCACGCGGACGAGCAGGGCAGTCCCCAATACAACGAAGCCCTGTCTTTGCGTCGCGCCCAGGCCGTGCAGCGCCTGCTGCGACAGGAGGGTGTCGCTGCCGATCGCATCGAGATCCGAGCCTTTGGCGAGACCTGGCCGCTGGAGCCGGCTTCAAGCGAAGCCGCCTGGGCATTGAACCGGCGGGTCGATATCTGGTTGACCCGGTAGCGTCGCACCACCCTCACCCCATCCCCTCTCCCGCCAACGGGAGAGGGGCTCTGCGTTTTCCAACCCTCAGCCCTGCCCTGCAGGTGGATTCTCCCGCCAGGGGAGAAGGGCTTTGATGCAAGCCCGTGGCCACGGCATGCCCTCACTTAGTATACTCACCCGCTTGATCCATCGTTGTCTGTTGCAGGGGTTGCCATACATGGCCAGTGAAGTGAAAAAGGTCGTACTCGCCTATTCCGGCGGGCTGGATACGTCGGTCATCCTCAAGTGGCTGGAGGATACCTATGGCTGTGAGGTGGTGACGTTTACCGCCGATATCGGTCAGGGCGAGGAAGTGGAGCCCGCCCGCGCCAAGGCCCAGGCCCTGGGGGTGAAGGAGATCTATATCGAGGACCTGCGCGAGGAATTCGTGCGGGACTTCGTCTTCCCCATGTTCCGCGCCAACGCCGTGTATGAAGGCGAGTACCTGCTGGGCACCTCCATTGCCCGACCCCTGATTGCCAAGCGCCTGGTGGAAATCGCCAACGAGACCGGTGCCGATGCGGTCTCCCATGGCGCCACCGGCAAGGGCAATGACCAGGTGCGTTTTGAACTGGGGGCCTATGCCCTGAAGCCGGGCATCCACGTGATCGCCCCCTGGCGGGAATGGGATCTCACCTCCCGGGAAAAGCTCCTGGCCTATGCCGAGAAGCACAACATTCCCGTGGAGATGAAGCGTGGCAAGAAGTCCCCGTACTCCATGGATGCCAACCTGCTGCACATCTCCTACGAGGGCAATCAGCTGGAAGATCCCTGGTTCGAGGCCGAAGAGGACATGTGGCGCTGGTCGGTCTCCCCCGAGGCCGCCCCGGACAAGGCCGAGTATGTGGAGATCACTTTCGAACAGGGCGACCCGGTGGCCATCAATGGCGAGGCCATGAGCCCGGCCACCCTGCTGGATCACCTGAACCGCCTGGGCGGCGCCCACGGCGTGGGTCGCCTGGACCTGGTGGAAAACCGCTACGTGGGCATGAAGTCCCGGGGTTGCTACGAAACCCCCGGCGGGTCCATCCTGCTCAAGGCCCATCGCGCCATCGAATCCCTCACCCTGGACCGCGAGGCGGCCCACCTGAAGGACGAGATCATGCCCCGGTATGCCAGCCTCATCTATAACGGCTACTGGTGGAGCCCCGAACGGCGCATGATGCAGTCCCTGATTGATGCCTCGCAGACGCATGTGAACGGAATCGTCCGCATCAAACTCTACAAGGGCAATGTCATCATCGCCGGGCGCCAATCCGCAACCGACAGTCTGTTCGACACCCATATCGCCACATTCGAGGACGATGCCGGGGCCTACGACCAGAAGGATGCCGAGGGCTTCATCAAGCTCAATGCCCTGCGCATGCGCATCGCCGCCCAGCGGGGGCGTTGAACGACCAGGGCGACAGACGACTTCCCATAAGGATCCCCCAGTGCTCACACCGAACATTCAAGCATGTCCTCCCCGACGATGGATGGCCGGGCAAGTTCACCGTGCTGTTCGGCGTGGACGTTCGGGGGGTGTCCTGTCGGCTCTGTTTGCCTGCGCCTTGTTGATGACCGGGTGTGCCACGGTGCCACCGGAATCCAAGGATCCGCGTGATCCCTGGGAGGGCTACAACCGGGCCATGTTCCAGTTCAACGATGCCGTGGATCGGGCCGTGCTCAAGCCTGTGGCAAAAGGCTACGACAAGGTCACGCCCCAGCCTGTACGCAATAGTATCGGCAACTTTTTCTCCAACCTGGGTGATGTCCATAATCTGGCCAACAATACGCTGCAGTTCAAGTTCCACGATGCGGCCTCTGACCTGACGCGAATGATCATGAACACCAGCTTCGGTTTGTTCGGTTTGTTCGATGTGGCCACGCCCATGGGGCTGGAGAAGAGTAACGAGGACTTCGGTCAGACCCTGGGGACCTGGGGCATGCCCTCTGGGCCATATTTCGTTGTGCCCTTCCGCGGTCCCAGTACCGTGCGCGATGCGCCGGCGGAGTTGGTGGATGGCCGCATCCATCCGCTTTACTACCACGACGACGTGTCTCAGCGGAACAGCCTGGTGGCCCTGCGTCTGGTGGACATCCGCGCCGGGCTGCTGCCCACCGAGCGGGCCCTGGAGGGCATGGCCACGGATCGCTACATGGCCATCCGCAACGCCTATCTGGATCGTCGTGAGTACCTGGTGACCGACGGTGCCCCTTCGGATGCCCAGCGGGACATGCTCAGGGAGCTGGAGGACTGGGATGACGATTTCTGAGAAGGGAACAGCATGTACGCGCTCATCAAACCATTTCTGCAACTGACCTTTCTGCAAAAGGGGCCGGAGGATCTGCCAGCTTCGGCCCTCCTGCTATGGTTGTGCGCCATTGCCTATCTGCTGGTGGGCCTGATTGTGGCCGTGCCTTTTTATCCCTTCCAGATCGCCATCCTGCAGGCGGGTATGGAGGTGGGGCTGCTGGCTGGATTCACGGCCCTGCTGCTACAGGTGCGACGTGTTCCGGAGCGGTTCGTGCAGACCTTGACTGCCCTGTTGGGGGTGGGCATTGTGCTCGGGCTGGCGATGCTACCCCTGGTGTACAGCCTGCGGGGTGCCGAGGCCCCGGACGAGATTCCAGTCGCCGTCACGGTGGGATATCTGGTACTGCTGGGGTGGTTACTGACCGCCTATGGTCATGTGCTGCGCAGTGCCCTGAGCCTCAAGACCTCAGCTGGCGGGGTGGCCCTGGCCGTGGCCTACCTGATGCTGGCTGCCGTGGCCGGCGAGATCCTCTACGCGGCGGTCATGCAGTGAGCCACATCCATATCCTGGGGATCTGCGGCACCTTCATGGGCGGGGTGGCCTTGCTTGCCCGGGCCGCCGGATATCGGGTGAGCGGTTCGGATGAACACGTCTATCCCCCCATGAGCACCCTGTTGGCGGCCCAGGGCA
The DNA here is from genome assembly GCF_022227565.1 of Ectothiorhodospira sp. 9100. Taxonomy (NCBI): domain Bacteria; kingdom Pseudomonadati; phylum Pseudomonadota; class Gammaproteobacteria; order Chromatiales; family Ectothiorhodospiraceae; genus Ectothiorhodospira; species Ectothiorhodospira sp. 9100. The sequence goes on along the minus strand of NZ_JAJNAN010000001.1, from coordinate 89,515 downwards.
TCGAGATCGCCCAAGGCCATGATCCGGCCCACCTGGATCCGGCACCCGATGTCGTGGTGATCGGTAATGTCATGACCCGGGGTAACCCCGCAGTGGAATACGTGCTCAATCAGGGGCTGCCTTATACCTCTGGCCCCCAGTGGCTGGCCGAGCACGTGCTGCGGGAGCGGTGGGTGCTGGCCGTGGCGGGCACCCATGGCAAGACCACCACCGCCAGCCTGCTGGCCTGGATACTGGAAGACGCGGGACTGGATCCGGGGTTTCTCATCGGCGGAGTCCCGGATAACTTTGGCGTCTCGGCCCGACTGGGGTCGTCCCCTTTTTTTGTGGTGGAGGCCGATGAATACGATACGGCGTTTTTTGACAAGCGTTCCAAGTTTGTCCACTACCGTCCACGCACCTTGATCCTCAATAATCTGGAATTCGATCACGCGGATATTTTTCCGGACCTGGCCGCCATTGCGCGGCAGTTCCATCATCTGGTGCGCACGGTGCCGGGGGAGGGGCAGATCATCAGCCAGGCAGGCGATGCGGCCATGGAGGCAGTGCTCGACGAGGGGTGCTGGACACCTGTGGAGCGCTTTGGAGTGGGGGTGCCGGCTCCATGGCAGGGTGAACCGATCTCCCCGGATGGCACGCGCTTTGGCATTCTTGAGGCAGGAAGGCGCGTGGCCGAAGGGCAGTGGACCCTACCGGGCCGGCACAACCTGAGCAACGCCCTGGCAGCGTTGCTGGCGGCTCGACATGCCGGTGTGCCGCTGAAGGCCGGCGTGGAGGCCCTGGGGCGATTTGCGGGGGTGAAACGGCGTCTCCAGGTGCGCGGTGAGGTTCACGGTGTGACCGTCTACGATGACTTTGCCCACCATCCCACAGCCATTGCCGCCACCCTGGAGGCATTGCGGGCCAAAGTGGGCCCAGCGCGTATCCTGGCGGTATTGGAGCCCCGCTCCAATACCATGCGTATGGGTGTGCATCGGGATACCCTGGCCGGTTCGCTGGGCGTGGCCGATGGGATCTGGCTGCATCAACCGGCGTCTCTGGGCTGGGATCTGATGCCGGTGGTGGCGGCGCTGGGTGACCGTGCCCATGCCCTGGCGGATCTGGATGATCTGGCGTGTTCCGTGGCAACGCAAGCCCGCCCCGGAGACCATGTGCTGATCATGAGCAATGGTGGATTCGGAGGATTACACGAGCGTTTGCTGGAGCGGCTGGCGGGCGGGTGATGCACCGGTTCAAACCCCGAGCCGGGTGCTCTACAATCCACGGCTTTGCCCTTGCGGAACCCAGTCCATGATCTCAAAAGAGGAATTCACCGCCCACCGGGAGCAGTTCGAGGCCTTTGTGGCCACGGTGCACCGCTTTGCGGCCCTGCTGTTTGGCATCACCTTCTTGGGCTATGGGGCAGCGGTATGGGTATGGTTCGAAGGGGCCACCTGGACCGCGCTGATCATCGCCACCCTGTCATATCTTTTCTTTCGCCAGTTCCGGCGTCTGTCGGTGAATCTGGCACGGGTCAAGCTCACCCCAAGACCCGAGGCTCGGGAGATGCTGCTGCTGGTGGATAATGCCCTGGATGAACACAAACCGCACCAGGTTCTGGCCCACCTGGAAGGTCAGGTGGGGGCTGCGCGCAAGCAGGACCAGGACGCCTCCTCTACAGACTGATGTCAGTACCCAGTTTCTGCCTCAGCACGCGCTGGAGCGTGGCGATCAGTTCGTTGCCTTCCTTGTCGTCCAGCCATTGTCCGGACCCGGTGTCGTAGCCGAAATGAGCCGGCCCTTCCGGTGAGGCCAGCCAGATCTGCCGGAGCGGCTCCTGGCGGTTCAGGATCAGCTTGCTGCGATCGTCGAACTCGATGGTCAGCACGCCGTCGACGATGTCCATGTCCAGGTCGGCCAGTTCGTCCACGGCGCTCATGCGTTCCATGAGCGCCTCCAGGGTCTGCTCTGCCTGGACGCTGAAGGACACTTGATTCATGGGCTGGGATCCTCTTTCAGGGGTGGGTTGGCCAGCGCTCACGTTATCATGTTTAACTCGTTCAACATCAGGTATCCCAAACGGAGAGATCAATGCCTTCCTTTGATGTGGTGTCCGAAGTGGACATGCAGGAGTTGCGCAATGCCGTGGACCAGACCCGGCGTGAAGTGGAGAACCGCTACGATTTCAAGGGCTCGGCAGCCGATGTGGAGCAGAGCGAAGCGGAATTGACCCTGTTCGGGGATTCCGAGTTCCAGGTGGATCAGGTCATGGACATCCTCACCCAGAAGATGGCCAAGCGCGGCATCGATGTGAGCTGCCTGGATTCGGGCAAGCTGGAGGAGGGCGGCGGGAAGGCCCGCCGCATCATCACCATCCGTCAGGGCATCGATCAGGACATGGGCAAGAAGATCATCCGCCTGGTCAAGGACAGCAAGCTCAAGGTGCAGGCCTCGATACAGGGTGACAAGGTGCGCATCACCGGCAAGAAGCGCGACGACCTTCAGGATGCCATCGCCCTGCTGCGCAAGGCGGAGCTGGACCTGCCGCTACAGTACGACAACTTCCGGGATTGAGCCCACTACATCTCGGCGTCCGAGTCCCGGCCCGGTACCCAGCCCATGGAGCGGGCCTTCTCGATGGCCTGGTCATGGATGCGGGCGTGGCGTTCGCGGATCTCCGGGGGCAGGTTGCTCACCCGCAGGCCGTACTGATCCCAGGCGGCGTTGACCTTGTCATGGAGCACCTGGATCTGTGCGGTGGCCCAGCCTTCGCAGGTTTCGGTTTCCGGAATGAGTTCGAAGACCCAGGCATCCTTGATGATGCCGCCAATGGGAGTCATGCCGCCATGAAGATCGTTGTGGATGCCCACGTAGGTCTGTTGTGTTCTGGATTGCATTGTCGTTCCTCGATTGTGGTTCATAATAGTCGCCCATGATGCCTGAATCCTTCAACGTACCGCCGGATCAACGGCGCGTTTATTATCGTGTGGCCTTGAAGCTGCTGGCGCTGCTGGGCGTGGCCATGCTGGCCTATGTGATGTTGAGCGGTATCTTTCGGGATTCCGACGAAGGTGAGGGTGAGCGCAACACCCGCGCCGTGGATATTGCCGATCTGTCACCGGGTGAGGTGAAGGCCGTCACCTGGGAGGGTCGACCCGTCTGGATTGTGGGGCGCACCCGGGCCATGCTGGAAGCCGACTCCGTTTTCAGTGATCGGCTCTACGACGCCGATTCCCGCTTGAGTCGTCAGCCCCGCCCCTATCGTAACCCCCACCGGTCCGCTTTGCCCCAGGTCCTGGTGGTGGTGGCCCTGGGCACCGATCTGGCTTGCGAACTCACCTGGGTGCCGCCCGAGGTTGCTGCGGAGGAGGGCTGGGGTGGCGGTTTTGTCGACCGTTGCCGCGGTTCCCGCTACGATCTGTCCGGTCGCGTCTACCGGGATCAGCAGGCCCGCCGCAATCTGGAGGTGCCCAGCTACCGCCTGATGGCCGATGACCAACTGATCCTGGGGCAAGCCCCGTAATGGGGACAGACCCCTTTTCCCGGCATCGGCAAGCAGTGCTTTGTAGCATGTCCTTCGCGGCCAAGGGCCGCTCCCACGGGGGTGCTACTGAGCTGAATGTTCTGTGGTGACTGTTTGGTGGTGGGTTCTTTTGTGGGAGCGGGCCTTGCCCGCGAAAGCGGCGGGCACAACCCCCAAGGCGCTGCTGCCGCAGCGCTTCGCTGGCAGGCCAACTCCCACAGGGGATGCATGCGGTAAAGGGGTCTGTCCCCATTTAGGCAGAGCGGGCTTTTACGTGAGAGCGGGCCTTGCCCGCGAAAGCGGTGGGCACAGTCCCCAAGGCGCTGCTGCCGCAGCGCTTCGCTGGCAGGCCATCTCCCACGGTGCATGCAATATTAAGGGGGCTATCCCCATTCAAGGCTCAGCTTTGGCCCGTTTTCGTGAGATATACATCGAAGCGGGTGCTGCTGCCAGGCACCTGGAAGTCCGGCGTCTGCCCCCCCAGGGGTTCGGCCCGGGCCGGGCGCTTGACCACCACCCGCTCCCGCGCCGCCGCCAGGGCCGCCCCCAGCACCCCGGCGGCATCCTCATCGTCGCCCACCACGGCCCTGAAGGCCCGCATGTCCTTCTTCACCAGGGCCGACTTGTCCCGATGCGGATACATGGGGTCCAGTGTCACCACGCCGCCGATATGTTCCTGCAGCCAGGGGCGGGCGTCGCCCTTGACCAGGGTCATGCGCTCCACGGTCTCGGCCAGTGCCGGTTCCTGCGCGGCCCGGGCCATACCGTCGGCCAGCAGGGCGGCGATGACCGGATGACGTTCCAGCAGGGTGACCCGGCACCCCAGCAGGGCGAGGATCAGGGCATCCCGCCCCAGCCCCGCCGTGGCGTCCACCACATGAGGCCGATGTCCACCCTTGATGCCCACGGCCCGGGCCAGAGGTTCCTTGCGGGCGCTCACATGGGCGCCCCGATACCCGAGGCGACCACCGGCCAGATCCACGAACACGGGCCCGGGTGCCTTGGGCCCGCACTGGCGCAACTCCAGTCGCTCGGGGGTGACGACCAGTTGCCAGGTGCCGGGTTCGGGCTGGTCGGCCAGCGTCAGGCCCAGTGAGCTGGCAAGGGCCTCGGCGCGGGACTGATCGGCGGGGTCATCACAGAGTATGCTCAGGGTCTTGATGGGGGGCTCCTCGGGCATTGTGCCAAAAAAGGTGTCTGTCCCCTTTTCTCCTCAATAATGCGGTGGCGGCGGCTCCGGTCCCTCCGGACCGCCGGGCTGATTCGCCAGCACCTCCGCCAGACGCAACCGCAGGTCCTCCATCTGTCGCTGCATCTGCAGCAGATCCTGCTGCTGGCGCGTGACCACATCGTTGAGATCCTGCAACTGGGCATCCTGATGGGCCAGACGGATTTCAAGATCGATCACGCGGTCGTTCATGGGGGTGGTGGACATGTGCAAAGACCCTACGGATTCACCAGGTGGGTGGGCTGGCCGGACTTGAAGGCCTGGATATTGCCGGCCAGGGCATTCACCATGCGTTGCCGGGCTTCGACGGCGGCCCAGGCGATATGGGGTGTCAGGATTAGATTGGGGATGTCCGGCGCCAGCAGGGGGTGATCCGCCTCGGGTGGTTCCTTCTCCAGCACGTCCACTCCAGCCCCGCCGATCTCACCATGTCGCAAGGCCTCGGCCAGGGCGGCATTATCCACGATGGCCCCCCGTGCCGTATTGATCAGCACTGCATCGCGCTTCATCATCCGCAACTGCTGCTCATCGATCAGCTGGTGAGTGTCCGGCGTCAACGGACAGTGCAGACTGAGCACATCGCTGGTGTGGATCACCTCATCCAGGGGCAGGCGCCCCGGTTCCGGTCCTCGTCCCGTCAGGCTCTGCGCAACCAACACCTCCATGCCGAAGGCATTCGCCGCCTGCGCCGTGGCGCGGCCCAGCACCCCGTGACCGATGATCCCCAGGCGCCGCCCGGACAACTCACGGATGGGATGATCCAGAAGGCAGAACTGCCGGCTGTCGTTCCAGGCGCCAGCGCGCACATCCTGCTGGTATTGCGATAAACGCACGGTGAGCGACAGCAGCATGGCAAACACATGCTGCACCACCGAGGCCGTGGCATAGTCCCGCACGTTGCACACGCGGATCCCCAGTCGGGAGGCGGCTTCCAGATCCACATTGTTCGTGCCCGTGGCGGCCAGGCAGACCAGCTTCAGGTTCGGGGCGGCTGCCAGGGCATCGGCATCCAGCACCACCTTGTTGGTGATCACCACCTGGGCACCCTGGATGCGCTTCACCGTCTCAAGTGGGCGGGTGTAGTCATGAAAGGTCCAGTGGGTGAGGGAGTTGTGAAGGGGAGAGAGATCCAGATCCCCCCGGTCGAGGGTTTCCAGATCGAGAAATACGCCCTGATCAATCATCAATCCGTTTCCTTGCCTCAAGAAAGCAAAGACCCCTCTCCCGTGAGGGAAGAGGGGCCAGGTTCGATGCCGGTCAGCCAGCCCGGAGAATCAATTATCGCCGCTGAGCATGGCAAACAGGTTCATCATGTGCAGAAACAGCACATAGATATTGGCGAACAGGGAGACCGTCATCACCACGTAGTTGGCTTCGCCGTCATGCACCATGCGGCTGGTGTCCCACAGGATGGCGGCGGACACCAGCAGCACCACAGCCGAGGAGATGGCCAGGGACAGGGCCGGAATGGCCAGGAACAGGTTGGCAATGATGGCTGCCAGCACCACCAGGAAGCCCACGAACACGAAACCGCCCAGGAAGCTGAAGTCCTTGCGGGTGACCAGCGCATAGGCCGACAGTCCCACAAAGACCAGTGCAGTGGAGGCCAGGGCGCCACCGACGATGGCCGGGCCATTGGGCAGACTCAGGTACAGGGAGACGATGGGCCCCAGGATGAAGCCCATGATGCCTGTGAATGCAAAGGTAAGCGGGATGCTCCAGACGCTGTTACGCAGGGCCTGGATGCCAAAGGGCATGCCGATGAAAACGGCCAGCATGATGATCCAGTGCACTGGCGGCGCATTCACCGCCATGGCGACAAAGGCCATGATGGCACTGAATGCCAGGGTCATGGACAGCAGCATGTAGGTGTTGCGAATCACCTTGTTGGTGGCCAGAGTCTGACTCTGAGCCTGTTGACTGATGGTGCTCGTGCGCTCCGTTTGCATGGGAGATCCTCCGGGAGAAACGGGTTGAAAACAATCAATGCATGATGCCGGTAAGGTACTTGATTCCATGCGGTGGATCAAAGCTTACCATCGGCATTTCTTGTGGCTTCATGACCAAGCCGGTTAAACTACCCGTCTTCTATGACCTCTCAGCGCTGATCAGCGTTCACGGAAGGGTGGCAGAGCGGTTGAATGCACCGGTCTTGAAAACCGGCGATGGGCGACCATCCGTGGGTTCGAATCCCACCCCTTCCGCCATATCTCTTTGCTTTTTAAGCAAAAAACATCTTTTAGCGGGTGCCCCTGGTGTCCGGCACCCTGGCACTTCCCGTCGCTTGCTACACTGTCCCTCCATTTCCGCCCCGGAGGCACCATGAGCGGCGATACCCCCCCGGAAGACACCATCCCCGATCTGGACCTGCGCCTCGATGACACGGGCACGCGGGTGTATTGCACACCGCGACCGGGTCAGGTGTATCCGGATCTGGTGGCTGCGTCCGTGGTGGCGGCCTTGCGCGAGGCAGGGTATGGCGATTGGGCGGTGTTGGAGGCGGGCGTTCATGGATTGACCGAGGCCCTGTGCCGACCGGCTCCTGCGGGCCATCAGGAACCCTTTCTGCTTGCGGAGGCGTTGGATGGCCGGTTTGTACTGAACGTGGACCCTCAGGGCCTTGAGGCCTCATTGCATGTGGAAGGTCCCCGAGGTGGACGTCCGACGACCCTGGAGCAGGTGCTCCAGGCCCTCGCTGATAAGGGGGTCACCCAGGGTGTCGACCAGGAGGCCATCAGCGCCTTGCTCAGGCAACCGGAATGGGCCCCGGAGGTTGCCGTGATCGGTCGGGCCACTGCCCCCGTCAATGGCACCGATACCGTGTTTGAATCCTTGGTCCCCGAGGCCCGCGAACGGATCCCCAACATCGATGACCGAGGACGCGCCGATTATCGGGACCTGGGTGAACTGGTGCAGGTCTCCCCCGGTACACCCCTCATGCGTCGCCATCATGCCACCCCTGGCACACCCGGCCTGAATCTGTTCGGCGCTCCCATCCCGGCCCGGGATGGCCGGGAGCGATCATTCTCCACCCGGCTGCGTAACGTGGAACGTGACCCTGAAGACCCCGATCTGCTGCGGGCTGCCGCTGCCGGCATGCCCGTGGTGGTACCCAACGGGGTCATGGTCGAAGAGTTGCTGGATGTGAAACAGGTGGATCTGTCCTCCGGGCACCTTAACTTCGAGGGCAGTGTGCGCATCCGCGGCGATGTGGCCGATGGCATGCGCGTGAAATCCACTGGCGATATCGAGGTGGGCGGCATGGTGGAGGGCGCCACACTGGAGGCCGGCGGCGACGTGATCATTCGTCATGGTGTGGTGGGGCAGTTGCAACACGGGGAGGTTCACCAACCCACCGCTGTGATCAAGGCGGGGGGCACGGTCAGGGCCCGATTCATGGAAAACGCCCGCGTTGAGGCCACCGTGGTGGTGACCCAGGAGCAGTTGGTGCACTGCCAGGTGAGCGCCCATCAGTCGGTAACCGTGGGGGCCACCGGGGCGCGCAAGGGGCAGATCGTTGGAGGCCAGGTCAGGGCCCGGGAACTCATCGAATGCCTGCTGCTGGGTTCGCCGACTTCCCCTCACACCGTGGTGATGGTCGGAGTCGATCCTGAAGGGCAGGACCATCTGGAACAGGTGGATGCGCGCCTGCTGGAGAAACAGAAATTGCTCGATGAGTTGGCCCGTACCCTGCATTTTGCAAGCCAGCACCCGGAGCGGGTGGATGAAAACTTCATCAAACGGGTGCAGAACACCCTGGTGAAGGCGCGCGAGGAGATGGCCGAGCTCACCCTGGAACGCGAGGCCCTGGTGCAGCGGGTGGAACGCTCCCAGGATGCCAGCATCCACGTGCGCGAAAGGGTCCACGCCGGTGTGGAGGTCCATGTCGCCGATCGGGCACGGCGTATCAATCAAGAGGTGGTGGGTGGCGCCTTTTTCCTGCGGGAGGGGGAATTGGTATTCGACCATGCCCCATGAAAAGGGCATTATTAGCAGTTTCTTAATCCACTCAACTCAGAAGGAAGCGTTACCGTGTTCGTGATGATCCTTGGTCTTGTGCTCTTCCTGGGCATGCACTCCACCCGCATCTTCGCCGACGACTGGCGTCGCGCCCGGATCGACCAGTTTGGCGAAAAGGCCTGGACGGGATTTGCATCCGTTCTTTCCCTGGTCGGCTTTATCCTGATCGTCTGGGGTTATGGCATGGCTCGGGTGGACCCCACCTGGCTCTGGGTGCCGCCGCTGTGGACCTTCCACGTGACCGCCCTGTTCAATCTGGTGGCCTTCATTATCCTGGCGGCCGCCTTTGTCCCCAATAACCACATCAAGGCCCGCCTCGGCCATCCCATGGTCATCGCCGTGAAGGTATGGGCCCTGGGGCATCTGTTCGCCAACGGCACACTGGCCGACGTCATTCTTTTCGGTTCGCTGCTGGTCTGGGCCGTGCTGTCCTTCCGTGCCGCCCGCAAGAGAGATTCCGCTCAGGGAATGGCGCCTGCTGCCGCTACATTGAAGGCGGATGCCATCACCGTGGTGGTGGGCCTGGTCGGTTATCTTGCCTTCTCGCTGTTCCTGCATGAATGGCTGATCGGCAAGCCCGTCATGGTCTGATCACTGCCGGTGCCCCGCTCAGGGGGGCGGGGCACCGCGGGTGAGCGAGGGTCGGCAGACAAGGATGATTCATCGACAGGAATGCGCGTTGCAGCATAACTCAGGGGTTGAATGATCCATGAAGAAGAATCTGCCGGTCACGGGCCGGGAACAGGCCGTATCGGATCACGCCAATATTCTGTCCACGACGGACCTCAAGGGGGCCATTTCCTACGTCAACGACGACTTCATCCGCATCAGCGGGTTCGTTGAGGAGGAGTTGCTCAAGCGTAATCACAATATTGTCCGCCACCCTGACATGCCCCCGGCGGCGTTCAAGGATCTTTGGGATAGTGTCAAGAGCGGTCGTGCCTGGATGGGGCTCGTCAAGAACCGTTGCAAGAATGGCGACCATTACTGGGTGAGCGCCTATGTCATGCCTATCCGCAAGGATGGGCAGGTGGCGGAATACCAATCCGTGCGCACCCGCCCCCCACGGGAGTGGGTGGATCGGGCCACCAGCATGTATGCCGGACTCATGAACGATCGTTTGCCCCTGGTCATGCGTCTGCCCATGCCGCCGGTTGCCGTGCGTCTGGTGGGCGGCATGGTGATGGCTGCAGCGTTGTCCCTGGCACTCGGCGGGCTGTGGGGTACGCCGATCATCAGCAGCCTGGTGCCGGTATTGCTGGCCCTGATACTGGGCAGCGGCCTGAGTGCCTGGTTGGTACGCCCTCTCGGACAGCTACGTACCCAGGCCCGCGGGATTACCCGTAATCCGGTGGGGCAGTATGTTTACACCGGCCGCGCGGACGAATTCGGGGAGATCGAGTTCGCCATGCGCATGTTGCGCTCCGAGACCGGTGCTGCCGTGGGCCGGGTATCCGATGCCGCCAGCCAATTGGCTGAGCACGCCGATTCCATGGTGGGCTCGGTGCGACGGACGCGGGATGAGATTCTCCGTCAGCAGGCGGAAACCGATCAGGTGGCCACAGCGGTCAATGAAATGACCGCCAGCGTTCAGGAAGTGGCCCGCAACGCACAAAACGCCGCCGAGGCAGCCACCACCGCCGATACCAGCGCTGGTCAGGGGCGTCAGGTGGTGGCTTCCACCGAACAGGTCATCGGCCAGCTGGCTGATGAGGTGGAGCGCGCGGCTCAAGTCATCAGCCAGCTGGAGGAAAGCGCTGGATCCATCGGGGCGGTGCTGGAGGTCATCCGCGGTATTGCCGAGCAGACCAATATGCTGGCCCTGAATGCTGCCATCGAGGCGGCCCGGGCCGGTGAGCACGGCCGCGGTTTTTCCGTGGTGGCCGACGAGGTGCGCAGCCTGGCTTCCCGCACTCATGAATCGACCCAGGAGATCCAGACCACCATCGAGAAGCTTCAGCGGGGCGCCCATTCCTCGGTGGAGGTGATGCAGAACAGTCGTCAACAGGCGGTCAAGAGTGTCGAGCAGGCGGGCAAGGCAGCCCGCTCCCTGGAAGAGATTGCTCGCAGCGTTGCCGCCATCACCGACATGAGTGCACAGATCGCCACGGCGGTGGATCAGCAGGGCTCGGTCAGCGAGGAGATCAATCAGAGCATCACCCGCATCCGTGGCTATGCCGATGCCAATGCCCAGTCTGGTCAGCAGATCGAGTCGGCGGCCAGCCAGGTGGCGGAACTCTCCGCGGAACTCAAGCTGCTGGCCCGACAATTCTGGGAGCGCCGTAACTGATGACTGACGTGAAGCACTCCTTTTCATACCCGGTCCTTGCCCGTACCGGAGGCAAACCATGAAGAAGAATCTACCGGTTACCGGGCGGGAGAAGACCTTTTCCGCCAACGTCAACATCCTGTCCACCACTGACGCCAAGGGCACGATCACCGATGTGAATGATGATTTCGTGGACATCAGCGGTTTTTCGGCTGATGAATTGCTGCGTCAGAATCACAATATCGTCCGTCACCCGGATATGCCCCCCGCGGCCTTCCAGAATCTTTGGGACACCATCAAGGGTGGGCAGTCCTGGATGGGGCTGGTAAAAAATCGCTGCAAGAACGGCGATCATTACTGGGTGAGTGCCTATGTCACACCGATTCATCACAATGGTCGCATCACCGAATACCAATCCGTGCGCACCCGTCCTCCCCGGGAGTGTGTGGAGCGCGCCGACAGGCTGTATGCCCAGGTGATGGCCGGTCAGACGCTCTGGGTCTTGCGCTGGCCCATGCCCGGATTGCGTATGCGCCTGCTCGGGGCTGTGGGGTTGGCGGGTATGCTGGGCTGGCTTGGTGGGATCTTGATGGGCGCGCCAGCGATTCAGACACTGGTCCCGGTACTGCTGTTTGTGGCACTGGCCGCTGGGTGGGCTGGGTGGGTGACCCGCCCCCTGGCCCGACTGCAGGCGCAGGCTCGTTCGGTCGTGCGTAACCCGCTGTGTCAGTATGTCTATACCGGCCGTGTGGATGAGGTGGGAGAGATCCAGTTTGCCATGCGCATGCTGGCCACCGAGACCGGAGCCGCTGTGGGTCGTGTGGCCGAGGCCGCTCGCCGGCTGTCGCGGCAGATCAAGGATATGGTGGGTGTCATCGAACAAACGCGACAGGAGATCCTGCGTGAGCAGGCCGAGACCGATCAGGTGGCCACCGCCGTGAACGAGATGGCCGCCAGCGTGCAGGAAGTGGCGCGCAATGCCCAGCATACTGCCCGTTCGGCCGAGGAGGCAGATACCAGTGCCGACAGTGGGCGACGTGTGGTGGTGTCCACCGGCGAGGCCATCGGTCACCTCTCGGACGAGGTGGAACGGGCGACCCAGGCGATTCATGAACTGGAACAACGCACCGAGGAGATCAGTACAGTGGTGGAGGTGATCCAGGGGATTGCCGAGCAGACCAATCTACTGGCCCTGAATGCCGCCATCGAGGCAGCTCGCGCTGGCGAGGAGGGGCGTGGGTTTGCCGTGGTGGCTGACGAGGTACGCAGCCTGGCAGCCCGCACGCAGAACGCCACCCAGGAGATCCAGAGCATGATCGAAAGGCTTCAGGCCGGTGCCCAGTCTTCTGTTCAGGTGATGGGTCAGAGCCAGGAACAGGCCGGGCGCAGTGTCCGTCAGGCCGATGAGGCGGCCCAGTCCCTGGAGGAGATCGCCCGCAGTGTCAGTTCCATTACCGAGATGAGCGTGCAGATCGCCACGGCGGTGGACGAGCAGAGCGCCGTCAGCGAGGAAATCAATCGCAGCATCACCAACATCCGTCATTCCGCGGATGGCAATGCCGAAGCCATCGTCAATATCGAGCAGGCCGCCGAGGAGCTCACCCAACTATCCGAGCACCTGGAGGTGCTGGCCGGCCAGTTCTGGGATCGTATTCACTGAAAAAAGGGGACAGATTTATTTTCTGGCCCGGAGGGCCGGAAAATAAATCTGTCCCCTTTTTTCTCTTTACTCACCAAAGGCCTTGAGGGCGGCCGCCAGTTCCGGGTGGTTCCGGGCGTGGGCGTGCACGTCGATACCGGCGGCGATGGCGTCCCAGGCCTGGCGGATGCTGGTGGCGCCAGCGCGGGGCCCCATGGGATGGCCGAAAACGCCCCGGCCGGGGACAAAGCCGAAATCCACGCTGCCCACCTTGTCATATACCCGCTTGAGTGTCGCTGCCGAATCACTGCCGCCGGGGACCGGCAGGCAGGGCTTGATGGGGCCCATGGGTTCCAGACAGGCGCGGATGTTGTCGCGCACTTCCTCGTCGGTGGTCATCATGCGAGGGCCAAAGCCGGGCATGATCACCGAATCAAAGCCGGCCAGACGCTGCAGGCGGGTCATCACCCGGCTGTGCACGCCGTAGTGGGGCAGGCGGCTGAAGGGGGCAATGAAGGGGAAATGGGCGATCAGCGGTACCTGGGTATGCTTGCGCAACATGCGCACGCCAGACAGGCCCACGGGGAGGGCATTGACCAGCAGCGCGTTGGCGCCTCTGGCGACTGCCGCATCGTGCAGGTCCAGTAATCGGTCGACTTCATCGGTGATGTTGGCCAGGTAGATCTTGGGTGTGCCAGTGGCCTCTTCAGCCGCCCGGCGGGCGTGGCCCAAGTGCTCGCAGCGCTCGGTGAGGGGCGACCAGTCCGGATCCGCCAGCATCTCGTCGTCCTTGGCGATGTCCAGCCCCCCCAGCCACGCCTCGTGGCCGATCTTTGAAAAGGCATCCGGTGGCAGGCCGATGTTCGGCTTGATGACACCGAAGAACAGGGGGCGGTCATGGGCATTGAGCTGGTCGCGCAGCCCCTGCACCCCAAACCTGGGGCCCTGAAAGTGGGTCAGGTAGCTGTTGGGAAAGTGGATGTCCTGCAGCTTGATCAGCGGGATACCGGGGGTAAAGAAAGGCCCTTCCCCCAGCACGGCCGAGATCAGGTTGGGGATGCGCGGCCCGAAGTTTTCATGAGGATGAGCGATCTTCACGCGGCAGGCGAAGATCCTGCCCTGGGCCGCATGCTGCACGGGATAGCTCAGGGCCTCGCGCTCCTCGATGATCTCCAGTTCCAGCACCTTGGCCCCAAAACGCGGCCGCAGATCCTCGTCCACGTCCACCCGTTTCCACTGGGCCGTGGATTGCTCGCTGCACAGATGCGCGGCGGCGGTGCGCGGGTCACCCACGCATTCCAGGGTGTATTCCAGAATGAGGTGTTTTTCCAGATCGATCTGGTCGGCTTCGGCAAAAAAGCCGTCGATGTCGGAGGCCTGCATGGGCGTTACTCGGTCCCCATGAAATGGACGGACAGACGGCGCTCCGCTCGGGGGCCGTCCAGTTCGATGAAGAAGATGGATTGCCAGCTGCCCAGGCGCATTTCGCCATCGACGATGGGAATGGTCTCAGAGGCGTTCATGAACAGCCCCATGAGATGGGAGTGGGCGTTGTCCCGGCCATCCACCGGCTTCTCGTTGTGCCGGTAGTCCCCATCGCGGGGCACCAGGCGCTTGAGGTAAGTGAGCATGTCCTGCTGGAGCATGGGCTCCTGCTCATTGAGGTTCACATAGGCGGTGGTGTGTCGCGAGATCAGGGTGACGATGCCATTGCGGATACCGCTGTCGGCGATCAGGTCACGAACATGCTGGGTGACATCCACGATCTGGATGGGGGCCTCGGTGGCAAGCGGCAGTTCGTGGTGGCTGATCTTCATGACAGGCCCGGCGTTGGGAGGGTGGGTGAAAGCTAGCCGGGGGTGGGAGAGGCTGTCAAGCGGTCATGAACCCGCCACCAGGGCGGGGCACCCCGCTCCCATGAGGTTGGGCTTAACGTGAAAGAAGCAAGGTTCAGCGACAGACACTCCCTTCTCCCCCTCGGGGAGAAGGGCCGGGGATGAGGGGCGGGATAGGCACTGTGCCAGCCCTTCCCGCCTCACCCCAACCCCTCTCCCCCACGGGGGAGAGGGGCTCGGAGCGTATCTTTCATCATCGGGGGTGGCTCACCACCGCGATGCATGAGAGTTAACGTGAAAGAACCAAGATTCAGCGACAGACACTCCCTTCTCCCCCCCGGGGAGAAGGGCCGGGGATGAGGGGCGGGACAGGCACTGTGCCAGCCCTTCCCGCCTCACCCCAACCCCTCTCCCCCGCAGGGGAGAGGGGCTAGGTATGTATCTTTCATCATCGGGGGTGACTTGTGACCTTGATGCATGAGAGTTAGCCCTGGGATTGCTGAGGTTCCGCTGTCCCCTGGGGCTCGGCCTGCGATTTCTCCTGGGCGGGAGGTGCCTGACGCGTTGCCTGTTGCGCGGGTTTTACCCTGGCACCGATACCCACCAGGTGCAGCATCACCGGGAAGACGAGGATGGTGAACAGCACCCCGAAACCGAGACTGGCACCGATCAATGCCAGGTAATCCACCGCGCCCGCCAGCATCTCCCAACTGGAGCGGGTGATCCCTGGCAGGGTGATCAAGGCCATCACGAAGGTGAACACCCCAAAGCCGATGGAGGCCTTGAAGGGCAGCGAAAACTTGCGGCGACGACCCACCGTGCGTTTGAAGAACAGACCCAGCAGGACAAGATCCAGGATCACCAGCGGGACCAGCACCCATAACCACCCGCGAAAAAATTCCAGAACCACAGCCAGAATACCGACGAATGAAAAGGCCATTGCTTGCTCCTAAATTTGCAACGTGAATCAGATACGGCCGCGCAGCATGGCACGGTAGGCAGCCAGCAGGAGACGATCCTTCATGACCCACGGCACCCAGTGTTCCTCGTAGGGGCTGATGAAGGGGAAGGAGGGTTTCATGTTCAGGTCGTAATCAAACTCCACCAGGATGGCCTTGCCCAGTTCCGTGATCAATGGGCAGGAGGTATAGCCGTCGTAGCGGGCTGAGTTCTCCCGGCCCTGGATGGCCTGGATCATGTTCTCCACGGCCACCGGGACCTGGGACTTCACGCTGGCCGCCGTTTTGCCGATGGGCACGCCGTTGATATCGCCGGCGCCAAAGACATTGGGATAACGGTTGTGTTGCAGGGTGTGACGATCCACCTCCAGCCAGCCCTGGAACGGGGCTTCCTGAGCCGCCAGTTCACTCTCGCGCAGCGAGTCTGGTGCGCTCATGGGCGGCACCACGTGGATGAAGTCGTAATCCAGGGTTTCGTCACCCAGCGGGGTTGCGAAGGTGGCGGTCTTGGCGTCCGGGTCGATGGCTCTGAGCGGGTGGTCCCAATGGATCTGTATGCCACGTTCCGGGAAGTGCTTGCTCAGGAAGTCGTCGGCATCGGGTTGGGAAAACAGGCCGGCCCCCGGTGGCAGGTAGTGCATCTCGGCTCGATCCCGGGTGCTACGTTCCTTCAGGCGGCTCTCGGTGAGCATGGTCACCTTCAGCGGCGCACCGGCGCACTTGATGGCGCCCGGCGGGCGAGTGAACAGGCCCACGCCACCGTTGTCCACGAAGTGGTCAAGCGCGCTCCAGGTGCGTTGCGCGTGGTCCGGGCGGTCATACACGCAGCCCACACCGCGTTGGCCGATCAGGTCCGTGGACATGCCTTCGATGTCGGTGTAGTTGATTTGAAGTCCGGTGGCCACCATCAAATAGTCGTATTTCACGGTGCGCCCATCGTCGGTGATCACCCGGTTGTTGTCCGGATCGTATTCAGCCACCATGTCTTGAATCCAGCTCACGCCGGAGGGGATATAACGGCTGTTCTTGTCCGTGGTCTTGGCAACACCCCATACGCCGGTGCCCACCAGGGTGAAGCCAGGCTGGTAATAGTGTTCTTCGCGACGGTCGATCAGTGTGATCTGGGAGCCGTCCAGTTCGCGACTCAGGCGGGTGGCACATGACAGGCCCGCGGCACCGGCACCCACAATGACGATGCGGGCGTTGGTGGGCACGGCGCGTGCCGCGCCGGGGTAGAGCAGGCCGCTGGAGGCGGCGCCGGCCAGCAGGGCCCCGCCTCCCGAGAGGCGCAGGAAATCGCGCCGGGAAAGGCCCTCATTGCCCAGCGCCCGCTGGACGGCTGATTGGATGTGCTTGTCTTTTTGACTCATTGATACTTCGCTCCATACCTCTAAGTGGTCAGCCGGGGGAGGGTCGAACGGACGACCTGCATGGTGGCGATGGCACTCACCACGGCGGCTGTGGGACTCGCTTTATAGTATAAGCATATTATCATGTTGTCGGCGCGTACAATCCAGCAAACCGTTACAATGCGCGCCTCGATAGATTCAATACATCCTCAAAGGCTGGCAACGCTGGCCGATCTGCCGGACAAATCCCCATGAGTGCCAACCCCAGCCCTATCCAGCCGATCGAGTTCAAGGGCCGAATGATCCTGGTCTCCATCCTGAAGCTGCAGCCGGCCGAACCGGCGGTGCTACAGGAGGCCCTGGAGGCCCGCATGCAGGAGGCCCCGGACCTCATGCGTGACATGCCC
This sequence comes from Ectothiorhodospira sp. 9100, assembly GCF_022227565.1. Lineage (NCBI taxonomy): Bacteria > Pseudomonadati > Pseudomonadota > Gammaproteobacteria > Chromatiales > Ectothiorhodospiraceae > Ectothiorhodospira > Ectothiorhodospira sp. 9100. Next base: position 72,307 of record NZ_JAJNAN010000001.1, on the reverse strand, counting down.
GTGGTGGTCGATATGGATGCCATGGCCGGTACATCGGCTCAGGACCTGCTCTCGGTACTGGAAACGGTGCGCCAGCATGGCCTGAAGCTGATCGGATTACTGCATAGCGAGGCTTCGGCACCGCTGGCCGACCGTACCGGTCTGCCGCTGATCGTGCTTGGTCCTCGCGCTGGTAGCGAGGTGCCGCTGCGGCCGGCACCGCCTCCGGCGACCGAAAGCACCCCGGAGACGCCTGCGGAGCCCGCCCCCGCGGCGCCGGCGCCCCATACGCCCTCCCTGGTGGTCAACCAACCGGTGCGCTCCGGACAGCAGGTGTATGCCCGCGGGGGCGACCTGATCATCACTGGGGCCGTATCGGCGGGGGCGGAGGTACTGGCCGATGGGCATATTCATGTGTATGGCCCGCTCCGGGGCAAGGCCCTGGCTGGTGTGCGCGGGCTGGAGTCGGCACGCATCTTTTGTCGGCGTCTGGATGCAGAATTGGTATCCATTGCCGGACACTACCGCATTGCAGAGGATATCCTGGACTCGGAGCGGGGGGATAACCGCCTGATCACCCTGTCCGGTGAGACCATCAAGATCTCGGAAATCTAGTGCTGAACCTTTTAAGGAGATGCAGGCTTTATGTCACGCATTGTAGTGATTACCTCGGGTAAGGGAGGGGTCGGCAAGACCACCACATCCGCCGCCATCGCCACCGGCCTCGCCCAGGAGGGGCACAAGACCGCCGTCGTGGACTTTGACGTGGGTCTGCGCAATCTGGACCTGATCATGGGTTGTGAGCGCCGCGTGGTGTACGACTTCGTCAACGTCATCAACGGCGATGCCAACCTGCGCCAGGCCCTGATCAAGGACAAGCGCACCGAGAACCTTTATATCCTCCCGGCCTCCCAGACCCGGGATAAGGACGCCCTCACACAGGAAGGGGTGCAGGCGGTCCTGGATGAGTTGTCCAAGGAGTTCGACTACATCATCTGTGATAGCCCCGCCGGCATCGAGCGCGGCGCACTGATGGCGGCCTATTTTGCCGATGAGGCCATTGTGGTGACCAACCCCGAGGTATCCAGTGTGCGTGACTCGGACCGGATGCTGGGCATACTGTCCAGCAAGACCCGGCGCGCCGAGCAGGGGGAGGATCCCCTGCCGGCTCACCTGCTGATCACCCGTTACTCGGCGGATCGTGTGGAGAAGGGCGAGATGCTCAGCGTGGAGGATGTGCAGGAGATCTTGTCCATCGGCATGCTGGGCGTGATTCCCGAGTCCCAGGCGGTGCTCAATGCCTCCAATGCCGGGATGCCGGTGGTGCTGGACAAGGAATCGGACGCGGGACAAGCTTACCGGGATGCCGTGGCCCGGTTCCTGGGCGAGGAACGCCCACACCGCTTCATTACCACGCAGAAAAAGGGCATCTTCGGACGCCTGTTCAGAGGTTGATCGTCATGAAGGGTATCATCGATTATTTCCGGAGCCCGCGACAGACCAGCGCCAAGGTGGCCAAGGAGCGCCTGCAGGTCATCGTGGCCCGGGAGCGCAGCAGTCGCTCGGGGCCGGATTATCTCCCCGCCCTGCACAAGGAGCTGCTGGAGGTGATCCGCAAATACGTCCAGGTGGGTGACGATGCGGTGCAGATGAACCTGGAGAGCGAAGGGGACTGCGAGGTGCTGGAGGTGAATATCACCTTGGGTGACAAGCAGTAGGGGTGGGCCTCAGAGTCCCGGTTCCACTTCCCAGGGCCCGGGGCGTCCCGGCACGGAGCACAACTGATCCAGCCGGGCGCTGAACCGTGCCCGGGAAATGGATTCGGCGCCCATGCGGCTCATGTGCTCGGAAGGTGTCTGGCAGTCCAGCAGCGGATAGCCCCAGTGCTGCAGATGCCGGCACAGCACCACCAGGGCCACCTTGGAGGCGTCGGTGGCACGGCTGAACATGGATTCGCCGAAGAACACCCGGCCCACGGTGACCCCATACAGACCGCCCACCAGTTCCCCTTCCCGCCATACTTCCACCGAGTGGGCATAGCCGGTGCGATGCATCTGCGTGAAGGCCTGCTGCATGCCGTAGGTGATCCAGGTGCCGTCCACGCCACGCCGGGGGCCGGCGCACCCTTTGATCACTTCGTTGAATGCCTGGTCGAAGGTGACGGTGAACTCGCCGCGACGCAGGGTCTTTCCGAGGCTGCGGCTGACGCGCACATTCTCGGGGTAGATCACGGTGCGGGGATCCGGTGACCACCAGAGGATGGGCTGTCCGGCCTCGTACCAGGGGAAGATGCCGTGCCGGTAGGCATTGAGCAGCCGCGGCAGGCTAAGGTCCCCGCCTGCCGCCAGCAGCCCGTTGGGTTCACGCAGGGCGCGATCCACCGGCGGAAAGGGTTCGTCTGTTTGGCCCGGGCGCAGCCAGGTGAGGGATTGCACTTGGTTGTTGCCAGACATGGCGTCTCCATTCTCTTGAGTCTGCAACGTCAGTTCCTCAGTATCGCCGCAGGCGTTCCTGTAGGGAAGAGCTCCTCAACCTGCAAGAAGCAAGGTTCGGCGACAGACACCCCCTTCTCCCCCTCGGGGGAGAAGGGCTGGGGATGAGGGGGGGGAGGCGGGCACTATGCCGGTCCTGGGGGGGGCCCCCCCCCCCCCCCCCCCCCCGCGGGGGGGGGGGGGGGGGGGGGGGCCCCCCCCATGAGTTGGCAATATGCCTGCCGCTCCCCTCATCCCCGACCCTTCTCCCCCGAGGGGAGAAGGGGGGGTTACTCCACGATCCGATCCAGGATTCACACTTCGGGCTTACCTTCGGATTTACCATTGGGAGAAGGGGGGGGTTTACTCCACGATCCGGTCCAGAATCCCCTTGGCCTCGGCCACGATCGCATTTCGGCTGAAGATCAGCCGCCACCGCGATCCCCCCGCCTGTCTCCACAGCACCGCTGCTCGAATCCCCGCCAGCAGCAAGGTGCGAATACGCGCGGCATTGTTGCTGTTGCCCAGATGACTCTGGTCCCCCTGGACGATGATCCGTGGGCCCAGTTCGCTGATGGTGTTCTGATAGGTCTCGCCCAGTCGCGCCATGATGTTCTCGTGGGTCATCCCAAAGGCCTCACTTTGGTGACTGGCCACATCAATGCCATCCCGTAATTTCTTGATCATCTCTGGTTTTTTTATGAGTTTGCGCTCGAGGTAGAGCACGCTGATCACGTAGCGGGAGATCTCTGCGTCCACTTGATGCGAGGGCGACTGGATCTGTTCCAGGAGGATGCGCAGGCCCCGCTCCAGGTTCTCCACGCCGCCGTACACACCCTCGATGGTGTCGGCTTCAAAGGCGAACAGGCTGCCCACCATGGTCTGCAGCTGATCCAGGTCGCAGCGGCCATGCCAGGCGATTTCCTTGACCATGCCGGCGGATTGAAAGAGGGCCGCCAGGGCCAGGGCGCGATTATGGTGTGAGGATTCCACGGGAATATCTTGTTGCTGGGTGGGTTAATGCTGGGAAGATACCATAAAGCCGGCTTTGCACGGGCCAGCCTGTGTGGCTTACCCGTGCCCTTGTGGGAGCGGCCCTGGCCGCGAATAACAGGAACCACTGATGCATCCGGCCCTCGTCCGGGGTGGGTCCCTGGAGGCGGGTGTTCGCCGCATGGATGCGGCGGTCAAGCCTACAGGGAGGTATTCACGGCGTCCCGCCGCAAGGGACTCACTCCGGATGAGGGCCTGCCCCGAAACCCGAAACCGGCGCCGTAGTTTGGTTCGCCCATTCGCGGCCAGGGCCGCTCCCACAGGGACAGCAGTGCTTATGGCTGTATTGGATGCCGGCGGGCGATGATGCCGCCGCCCAGGCAGTGTTCCCCTGCGTAGAACACCACTGACTGACCCGGCGCCACGGCCCGCTGGGGGGCATAGAAGCGTACCTGCAGGGCGCCTGGTTCCTCCGGTACCGCTTCCACCAGGCAGTCCTGGTGTGCCTGTCGGTAACGGATCTTGGCCTGGCAGCGCAGGGGCAGGGTAGGGGGGTGGTCGGCCACCCAGTGCAGGTCCACGGCGGTCAGTCCGGTGGACTGCAGGGACGGGTGATCATGGCCCTGGGCGACGATGAGCCGGTTGTGGTCCATGTCCTTGTCCACCACGTACCAGGGTGTTTCGGGCGCACCCTGCACGCCGCCGATGCCCAGCCCCTGGCGCTGGCCCGGGGTGTAGTACATCAGGCCCTGATGCTCCCCCAGCACCTGATCGTCGGTGCTGACGATCTCGCCGGGCTGTGCGGGCAGGTAGCGCTGCAGGAAATCCCGGAAACGCCGCTCGCCGATGAAACAGATCCCGGTGCTGTCCTTCTTGGCGTGATTGACGAACCCGGCGCGCTCGGCAATCTCCCGTACACGGGGCTTTTCCAGTTCGCCCAGGGGGAAGAGGGTGCGCGAGAGGGCGCGTTGGCCCAGGGTGTAGAGGAAGTAGGACTGATCCTTGTTCGGGTCCTGGCCCTGCAGCAGCTGGTATTGACCGTCGTGACCCTGCCGAACCCTGGCGTAATGGCCGGTGGCGATCAGGTCGGCCCCCTTGTCCAGGGCATAATCCAGGAAGGCCCGGAACTTGATCTCCCGGTTGCAGAGGATGTCCGGGTTGGGGGTGCGTCCGGCGCGGTATTCCTCCAGGAAGTGGGCAAACACGCGGTCCCAGTATTCCTTGGCGAAGTTCACCTTGTGCAGGGGGATCTCAAGCTCCTCGCACACGGCCCAGGCGTCTTCCAGGTCCTTGGCAGCTGAGCAGTAGCCGGGTTCGTCGTCGTCCTCCCAGTTCTTCATGAACAGGCCTTCGACGCGGTACCCCTGCTCCATGAGCAGGAGGGCAGACACGGAGGAATCCACACCGCCGGACAGGCCGACGATGACGCGTTTGGGGTAGGTATGGGGCATGGGTGTGCGAGTCGAATGTTGATCAGGGGATTCTAGCATCGTCGGTAAGGGGGGTGCCCGCTGCGCCCCTCATCCCCAGCCCTTCTCCCCGCAGGGGCGAAGGGAGCCATCAAGGGGCTCTGCAGGGAGGGGATGGGGTGAGGGGAGCAGAATGGCACGGTACTCAAATCTCCACCAGCAAACCCAAAGGATACCGCCGCCCCGCCAGATAATCCTGGATACACCTCAGCACCAGCGGGCTGCGCTGACAGGCCAGGTCTTCCGCCAGCACCTGCGGTTCCAGCCAGTGAGTGGCCAGAATATCCGCATCCAGGGTGTGGTCGGGCAGGGGCTCGGACACGCTGCCCGTCACGGCCACCCGGATGAAGGTCAGCCCGCTGGCCGGATGCTGCCAGCGATAGACGCCCACCACCGCCTCAGGGGTGAGCCGACGCCCGGTTTCCTCCAGCGTCTCACGGATGCAGGCCGCCAGCAGCGATTCCCCTTCCTCCAGGTGCCCGGCGGGCTGATTGAAGACGCGGCGGCCATCCTCCTGCTCTTCCACCAAGAGGAAACGACCCTCCCGTTCGATGACGCTTGCCACGGTAACGCGCGGTGTCCAGACCATGAATGTAAAAACTCCAGAGTTTGTGTGTGGATTAACGTGAAAGCACCCAGGTTCAGCTACGGAAACTCCCTTCTCCCCCTGTGGGGAGAAGGGCTGGGGATGAGGGGGGGCACCGTGATTGTCCTTGCCCCTCACCCCCGCCCCTCTCCCCACAGGGGAGAGGGGCTTGGAGTGTGTCTTTCGTCATCTGATGTATCCGGACGAGGAACTTCCCGGATGCTCGACACCGGGGCTGCGGTAAGGTTCGCCATTCGCGGCCGAGGGCCGCTCCCACCGGCGAAATCAACCCACCCACCGACGCACCCGGACATCGCGTGTATAATCCCACCAAAATCCTTAACAACAGTCACATTCCACAAAGGGAGCTCCCATGGCTTATCAACATATCAAGATTCCCGAGCATGGCACCAAGATCACGGCTAATGAGGATTGTTCCCTGAATGTGCCCGACAACCCGATCATCCCCTACATCGAGGGTGACGGCATCGGCGTGGATATCTCACCGGTGATGATGCGGGTGGTGGACGCCGCCGTGGAAAAGGCCTATGACGGCCAGCGCAAGATCGCCTGGATGGAGGTCTTTGCCGGCGAGAAGGCCACCCGGGTCTACGGCGGCGACACCTGGCTGCCCAAGGAGACCATGGAGGCCGTGCGTGACTACGTGGTGTCCATCAAGGGCCCTCTGACCACACCCGTGGGTGGTGGCATCCGCTCCCTGAACGTGGCCCTGCGTCAGGAACTGGATCTGTACGTCTGTCAGCGCCCCGTGCGCTACTATCCGGGGACGCCCAGCCCGCTGAAGAATCCCGAGCAGACCGATATGGTGATCTTCCGGGAGAACTCCGAGGATATCTACGCCGGCATCGAATGGGCCGCTGGCTCCCCCGAGGCCAAGAAGCTCAGCGACTTCCTGATCAATCAGATGGGCGTGACCAAGATCCGCTTCCCCGAGACCAGCGGTCTGGGCATCAAGCCGATCTCCGAGGAAGGCACCAAACGCCTGGTGCGCAAGGCCATCTGGTACGCCATCGAGAACGACCGCAGCTCGGTAACCCTGGTGCACAAGGGCAATATCATGAAATACACCGAGGGTGCGTTCAAAAACTGGGGTTATGAACTGGCCAAGGAGGAGTTCGGCGCCGAAGAGATTGATGGTGGCCCTTGGTGCCGCTTGAAGAACCCCAACAATGGCAATGAAATCATCGTCAAGGACGTGATTGCTGACAACTTCCTGCAACAGATCCTGCTGCGCCCGGGTGACTACAGCGTGATTGCGACCATGAACCTCAATGGCGACTACATCTCCGATGCCCTGGCGGCTCAGGTGGGCGGCATCGGTATCGCCCCGGGCGCCAATATCTCCGATACCGTGGCCATGTTCGAGGCGACTCACGGCACGGCGCCCAAGTATGCCGGCCTGGATAAGGTGAACCCGGGCTCTCTGGTGCTGTCTGCTGAAATGATGTTGCGCCACTTGCGCTGGTTTGAAGCGGCGGATCGGGTGGTCAAGGGGCTGGGCGGCGCCATCAGCTCCGGTCGCGTCACCTACGATTTTGCCCGCGCCGTTGACGGGGCCACGGAACTGTCCTGCTCCGAGTTCGGTGAAAATATCGTCGAACACATGTGATTCAACAAGAGAAGGGAAACGTTTCGACTGCACATCGATCAAAGGCTATGGGAGAAGAACGCAAATCCGGCGAAGACAGTGGCCTGTTACTGGACGAGGCAAAGCCCCGACTCAAGCAGCCCCCCCAATTCAAGGTGGTGCTGCTGAACGATGACTACACGCCCATGGAGTTCGTGATCGAGGTTCTGGAGGTCTTCTTCGCGATGGATCGCGAGAAGGCCACCCGGGTCATGCTCCATGTGCATACGCGCGGCAAAGGCGTCTGTGGCATCTATACTCGGGATGTAGCTGAAACCAAGGTGGCCCAGGTCAACGACTATTCACGAGAGCATCAGCACCCGTTGCTGTGTGCGATGGAAGAGGCCTAGAGCGGTACGACCATGCTGAATAAAGAACTCGAGTTTTCCCTGAACATGGCCTTCAAGGTCGCACGCGAAAAACGTCACGAGTTCATGACGGTGGAGCATCTGCTGCTCGCCCTCACGGACAACCCCACCGCCGTGAATGTACTGCGAGCGTGCGGGGTCAACGTGGAAGGCCTGCGCAAGCAGCTCGAGGAATTCGTGGATACCAACACACCCAAGTTGCCCTTGAAGGACCCGCGGGATACGCAGCCGACGCTGGGTTTCCAGCGGGTGCTGCAACGGGCTGTCTTCCATGTGCAGTCCTCCGGCAAGAAGGAGGTCACCGGTGCCAATGTGCTGGTGGCCATTTTTGGCGAGCAGGAGTCTCACGCCGTCTATCTGCTGGGGCAGCATGACCTGGCGCGGCTGGACGTGGTCAACTACATCTCCCACGGCATTTCCAAGGTGCCGGATGAACAGCCGGAGGAAGATGCCTCCAATTCCACCTCCAGCGAGGGGCAGGATGGCGAGGAAAGCAGCCGCAAGAACCCGCTGGAAAGTTATGCCACCAATCTCAATGAGCAGGCCCGCAAGGGCAAGATCGACCCCTTGATCGGTCGGGCCCATGAGTTGGAGCGCACCGTGCAGATCCTCTGCCGGCGCCGCAAGAACAACCCGCTGTTCGTGGGCGAGGCCGGTGTGGGCAAGACGGCCATTGCCGAGGGTCTGGCCAAAAAGATCATTGATGAGCAGGTGCCTGAGGTGTTGCGCGACAGCACCATCTATTCCCTCGATCTGGGAGCGTTGGTGGCGGGCACCAAATACCGGGGCGATTTCGAGAAACGTCTGAAGGGAGTGCTGGGCCAGTTACGGCGCCAGCCCGGCGCAGTGCTGTTCATCGACGAGATCCATACCATTATCGGAGCGGGTTCGGCTTCGGGCGGGGTGATGGATGCCTCCAACCTGATCAAGCCCATGCTCGCTTCCGGTGAACTCAAATGCATCGGTTCCACCACCTACCAGGAATACCGCGGCATCTTCGAGAAGGACCGCGCCCTGGCAAGACGTTTTCAGAAGATCGATGTCAACGAGCCCACGGTGGATGAGACCGTCGAGATCCTCAAAGGGCTCAAATCCCGTTTCGAGTCCCATCACGACGTGCGCTATACCAGCAAGGCCCTGCGCGCTGCGGCAGAACTCTCCAGCCGCTACATCACCGATCGCCATCTGCCCGATAAGGCCATCGATGTGATTGACGAGGCCGGGGCAGGTCGGCGGCTGCAGCCGGCCAGTCAACGCAAGAAGACCATCTCGGTGCAGGATGTGGAGAATATTGTCGCCAAGATTGCCCGCATCCCGCCCAAGAGCGTGTCCGCCTCGGACATGGACACCCTCAAGAATCTGGAGCGTAATCTCAAGATGGTGGTCTTTGGTCAGGATGAGCCCATCGAAAAGCTGGCCGCAGCCATCAAAATGTCCCGTTCCGGGCTGGGCGACACCGACAAGCCCATTGGTTCCTTCCTGTTCGCCGGCCCCACGGGCGTGGGCAAGACCGAGGTCACTCGCCAGCTGGCGCAGATCCTCGGGATCGAACTGGTGCGCTTTGACATGTCCGAGTACATGGAGCGTCACACGGTCTCCCGGCTCATCGGCGCCCCGCCCGGGTATGTGGGTTACGATGAAGGTGGTCTGCTCACCGACGCCATCCTGAAGCAGCCTCACTCAGTGCTGTTGCTGGACGAGGTGGAAAAGGCGCACCCGGATGTGTTCAACCTGCTGTTGCAGGTGATGGACCATGGCACCCTGACGGATACCAACGGGCGTAAGGTGGACTTTCGCAACGTGATTCTGGTGATGACCAGCAACGCCGGGGCCGAGGTGGCCAGCCGTCCATCGGTGGGCTTTACCCAGCAGGACCATTCCAGCGATGCCATGGAAGTGCTCAAGCGCACCTTCAGCCCGGAGTTCCGCAACCGCCTGGATTCCATCATCCAGTTCAAGGCCCTGGATGCGGTGACCATTGCCAACGTGGTGGACAAGTTCCTGATCCAGTTGCAGGCCCAGCTGGACGAGAAGAAGGTGGTTCTGGCGGTGGACGATGAGGCCCGCGCCTGGCTGGCCGAGCACGGCTACGATCCGAAGATGGGGGCTCGCCCCATGGCCCGCGTGATCCAGGATCAGATCAAAAAGCCGCTGGCGGAAGAAGTGCTGTTTGGTCGCCTGGTGGGCGGCGGCGAAGTGCATGTGGGCGTCAAGGACGGCAGTCTGTCCCTGGACTTTGCCGAGGAGCCGGTGCACTGAGCGGCCCCGGCCAGCCCTCACCCCCGGCCCCTCTCCCGCTCGCGGGAGAGGGGAGAATCTTCTCCCTGTGGGCTTTAGTCCTTCTCCTTCAACGGGAGAGGGGAGAACCTTCTCCCTGTGGGGCTTTAGCCCTTCTCCCCCAAGGGGAGAAGGGTTGGGATGAGGGGAGGGAAGATTACTTGTTCCGGTAAACGATCCGGCCCTTGCTCAGATCGTAGGGGGTCATCTGCACGGTGACCCGGTCGCCCCGGAGGATACGGATGTAGTGCTTGCGCATGCGCCCCGAGATGTGGGCGGTGACCACGTGTCCGTTATCCAGCTCAACACGAAACATGGTGTTGGGCAGGTTGTCCAGCACCGTACCATCCAGCTCGATATGATCTTCTTTAGACATATGCCCGTACAGGGTTTGGCGATCCAGGGGGGTAATTATCAACACTGTGCGCCATAACACAAGAGCTATCTGCCCCTTGTGATGCGGTTTGTCATCGGCATTGCCCCCACCCCCCCGGTTTGCCTACACTAGGCGGCTTTACCATGACCCTCGCAAGGACTTGTCTCATGAGAATCGCCTGTGTCTTTCCGGGCCAGGGCTCCCAGTCCCTGGGTATGCTCGGCCCCCTGGCGCAAGCCCATCCGCAGGTGCGCGAAACCTTCCAGGAGGCCTCCGATGTGCTGGGCCTGGATCTGTGGGCCCTGACCCAGGAAGGCCCTGAGGGAGATCTGAACCGCACCGAAAACACTCAGCCGGCGATGCTGGCGGGCGGTGTGGCCGCCTGGCGGGTCTGGAACGCCGAAGGCGGTCCGGAGCCACAGATCATGGCGGGCCACAGCCTGGGGGAGTACACGGCACTGGTCTGTGCCGATACCCTGGACTTCGATGCCGCCGTGCGCCTGGTGGCTGAGCGAGGCCGGCTGATGCAAGGGGCCGTGGCCGAGGGTGAGGGGGCCATGGCCGCCGTGCTGGGTCTCAGTGATGAGCAGGTGCAGGCTGTCTGCCTGGAGGCCTCCGCCGAGGGCGTGGTGGAAGCCGTGAATTTCAATGCGCCAGGGCAGGTGGTGATTGCCGGGCAGACGGTCGCTGTGGAGCGCGCCACGGCACTGGCCAAGGAGGCCGGCGCCAAACGGGCCGTCCAGTTGCCAGTGAGCGTACCCTCCCATTGCCAACTGATGAAATCGGCCGCCCTGCAGATGCATGTGCGCCTGGAGTCTGTTCGCGTGGGCATTCCCCGCATTCCCGTGATCCATAATGTGGATGTGGATTGTCACGACGGTGCCGAGGTGATTCGCGGCGCCCTGGCGGCGCAGATTCACCGCCCGGTCCGCTGGGTGGAGACGATTCAGCGCATGACCGGGGATGGCATCACGCATGTGGTGGAACTGGGCCCGGGCAAGGTGCTCACGGGCTTGAACAAGCGCATCGACAAATCTTTGAAACTGGCCTGTGTGCAGGACCCTGAATCCCTGGCTCAGGCCCTGGAGATGTGCCGGTCCTGACAGGACGGCGGCCCATTGCAGACTGCAGACGAGGAGTATGCATGACTCTTGAAGGTGAAGTGGCCCTGGTGACGGGCGCCAGTCGTGGTATTGGCAAGGCCATTGCCTTGACCCTGGCCAATCAGGGCGCGACCGTGGTAGGTACTGCCACCAGTGAAAAGGGTGCCGAAGGCATTACCGCTTATCTGACCGAGGCCGGTGCCAAGGGGCGGGGAATGGTCCTGGATGTGACCCGTCCGGAGGACGTGGATGGCCTGATCAAGCAGGTAACGGGAGAATTCGGTGCCGTGACCGTACTCGTGAACAATGCCGGCATCACCCGGGACAACCTGCTGATGCGGATGAAGGATGAGGAATGGGATGACATCATCCAGACCAACCTGACCGCTGTCTACCGAGTGAGCAAGGCGGTGTTGCGAGGCATGATGAAGGTGCGCAAGGGGCGTATCATCAATGTGGGGTCCGTGGTGGGCTCTTCCGGTAACGCGGGGCAAACCAACTACGCCGCTGCCAAGGCGGGCCTGCTGGGCTTCACGAAGTCCCTGGCGCGGGAGGTCGGCGCTCGGGGCGTGACCGTGAATACGGTGGCGCCGGGCTTTATCGACACGGACATGACGCGGGGGCTGCCAGAAGAGCAGAAATCTGCCCTGTTAGGCCAGATCCCGCTGGGTCGGCTGGGTGACCCGGCCGAGGTGGCGGGAGTGGTCGCATTCCTGGCCTCGCCCACCGCCGCCTACGTGACAGGGGAGACCCTGCACGTGAATGGCGGCATGTTTATGGGCTGATCCACGGCTCAGGTCATGATCAGGGCGATGTTTTCGCTTGATTTTTTATTGCGCCCAGTAGAGTTTACAGCCCAGTGGACGCGGTCCATACTTCCGGGGGTGCGCTGCACCCCTTGGCGAACACGCACAGTGGATCGACCGAAGGGATTTCAATACAATAGCGGCCCAGCTTCGGCTGCTTTTCAAATCAAGGGGATAGGTTAACCATGAGCAATATCGAAGAACGCGTCAAGAAAATCGTCGTTGAGCAACTCGGCGTTAAAGAAGAAGACGTCACCAACAGTGCCTCTTTCGTGGACGATCTCGGCGCGGATTCATTGGACACCGTTGAATTGGTGATGGCACTGGAAGAGGAATTCGAAACCGAAATTCCTGACGAGCAGGCCGAGAAGATCACCACCGTTCAGCAGGCCATTGACTACATCAACGAGCACCTGCCGAACGCCTGATCGGGGATTGCCAACACCCGTGTTCAACGCCCGTGGCCGCGACCAGTCCCCTGATCGCGGCCACGAGTGCTCAAACCGCTGGTTGTACAGAGTTGAACTTCAAGATTTCACGCCCGGCGTGAAAAAGGGGCAGTAGATTGTCTAAACGGCGCGTAGTCATTACCGGTCTTGGCATCGTCTCGCCGGTCGGATCCACCCTCAATACCGCATGGGACAACATCACCGCGGGTCGTAGTGGCATCTCTCCCATTGACGTCTTTGACGCATCCGGCATGCCCGTGCGCATCTCGGGGGCCGTCAGGGATTTCAACGCCGACGATTACATCTCACCCAAGGAACAGCGCAAGATGGACACCTTTGTCCATTACGGCATGGCCGCCGGGATCCAGGCCATCCGTGACGCCGGGGTGGAAGTGACCGAGGACAATGCCGAGCGCATCGGTGTGGCCATCGGTTCGGGTATTGGTGGTCTGCCCTATATCGAGAAGAGCTACGGAGCCTTTCTCAAGGGCGGTGCCCGCAAGATCTCACCATTCTTCGTGCCCAGCGCCATCATCAACATGGTCGCGGGCAACCTCTCCATCATGTTTGGCCTCAAGGGACCGAACATCTCCATCGTTTCCGCCTGTGCCACCGGAACACACAATATCGGTGATGCGGCGCGCATGATCAAATACGGCGAAGTGGACATGATGGTCGCGGGTGGCGCCGAAATGGCTACCACGCCGCTGGGTATCGGTGGTTTTGCCGCGGCCCGGGCCCTGTCCACGCGCAATGATGACCCCACCCGCGCCAGCCGCCCCTGGGACAAGGACCGTGACGGTTTCGTGCTGGGCGACGGCGCCGGTGTGGTGGTGCTGGAGGATTACGAACATGCCAAGGCCCGAGGCGCCCGTATCTACTGCGAGCTGTCCGGTTTTGGCTGGAACTCCGACGCCTTCCACATGACCATGCCCTCCGAGGGCGGCGAGGGGGCCGCTGCCTGTATGCTGCAGGCCCTGAAGGATGCCGGCATCAATCCCGATGAGGTGGATTATGTGAACGCCCATGGCACGTCCACTCCGGCCGGTGACAAGGCTGAGACCATGGCGCTCAAGCGCGCCCTGGGTGACCATGCGTACAAGACTGCGGTGAGTTCCACCAAGTCCATGACCGGTCACCTGCTGGGCGCCGCCGGGGGCATTGAGGCCGTGTTCTCGGCGCTGGCCCTGCATCATGGCGTGTTGCCGCCTACCATCAACCTGGACAACCCGGATCCCGAGTGCGATCTGGATTACGTGCCCAATACGGCGCGTGAAACCCAGGCGCGGGTGGCCGTTTCCAATTCCTTTGGTTTTGGTGGCACCAACGGCAGCCTGGTATTCACGAAGCTCTAAAGGGCTGTCAAATGGCAGGGCAGGGGGGGGGCCGGTGATACTCGTCAACGGACAACCCTCGCAGTCCTTGCCGGTGGCGGACCGGGGGCTTCAATACGGCGATGGCCTGTTCGAGACCCTGCGGGTAGAGGCGGGCGAACCCCTTCACTGGTCACGACATCTGTCCCGTTTGCAAACGGGGTGCGAGCGATTGGGGATTCCGGCACCCGATGCGGCTGTCCTGCACCATGAGGCCCTCACTGTGCTTCAAGGGCAGCCCCGCGGGGTTCTCAAGATCATGGTGACCCGGGGCAGTGGTCCCCGGGGCTATCGACCGCCGGCTGCACCCGCGCCGACCCGTATCCTTGCCTGGAGTGCGCCTGCCGCCGCCCCGTCCCTCACGGTGTCCGAAGGCGTGGATGTGCGCTTGTGCCGGATGCGACTCTCCCGCAACCCGGCGCTGGCCGGCATCAAGCACCTGAATCGGCTGGAACAGGTGATGGCCCGGTCCGAATGGTCCGATGCTTTTCAGGAAGGTCTCATGCTGGACACCTCGGGACAGGTCGTGGAAGGCACCATGAGCAATCTCTTTCTGGTGCGGGATGATGCCCTCGTGACTCCTGATCTGTCACACTGCGGCGTGGCCGGCATCACGCGGGCGCGCGTGATGGAGAGGGCTCGGGCGTGGGGGGTGTCCTGCCAGGAGGATTCGGTCCGCGTGGAAGATCTGTGGCGGGCCGATGGCCTGTTCCTGACCAACACGCTCATCGGCCTGTGGCCCGTACGCTCCCTGGAAGGACATCCTGTGTCGGTGCCGCCACTCGTTGCCCGCCTGCAACAGGCCCTTTGACACCATTGAGACAGGCTGCCCATGCGAATCCTGATACTGCTGTTGTTGACGGTCCTGGCCGGGGCCGGAGCCTTGGCCTGGGACTATCAACGGTTTCTGGACACCCCGGCAAACCTGGCTGAAAAAGAGGTATTCGTCGTGCCCTCGGGGGCCTCGCTCCGGCGAGTGGGGCAGAACCTGGCAGCGGCCGGCATCATTGAAAATGCCCACTACTGGGAACTGCATGGGCGCATGGAGGGCAAGGCTCAGGATCTGCGTGCTGGTGAATATTTGCTCACCCCGGATATGACGCCACCGGCGCTGTTGGCCCTGTTCATCCAGGGGCGCACCCTGCAGTACAGCCTGACCATTCCCGAGGGCTGGAACTTCCGTCAGATGATGCAAGCCGTCGCTGATCACGCGCACATCGAGAACACTCTGAATCCTGAAGATCATGAGGCCGTCATGGAGCACCTGGGTAAGCCGGGCGCTCATCCTGAGGGCTGGTTCTTCCCGGATACCTATCTCTTTCCTCGTGGCACCACGGATCTGGATTTTCTGCGTCGTGCCCACGAGCGCATGGAACATGCGCTGAATGTTGCCTGGGAGGGCAGGCAGGAAGATCTGCCACTGGAAACGCCGTATGAGGCCCTGATCCTGGCCTCCATTGTGGAGAAGGAGACCGGGCAGGCCGGGGAGCGCTCCAGGGTGGCGGCCGTCTTCGTGGAGCGCTTGCGTCGTGGGATGCGGTTGCAGACCGATCCCACGGTGATCTATGGCATTGAACAGTTTGATGGCCGTATCCGGCGCCGCGATCTGCGCCTGGATACCCCCTACAACACCTATACCCGGGATGGCCTGCCACCCACCCCCATCGCCCTGCCAGGAGCCGCTGCGCTGGAAGCCGTGGCTCATCCGGCGGACTCCAAGGCCTTGTTCTTCGTGTCCAGGGGGGACGGCACCCATCACTTCTCGGAGACTTATCGAGAACATCGCCAGGCCGTGATCAAATACCAGCTGGATGGCGATGCCAGTCGGTATGGCCGCTGATTCAGCAGGATTCATTGCATTGACCACCCAGTTTGATGATTCGACGCAAGCCGTGCCCGCGCGCGGAAAATTCATTTGCCTGGAAGGGATCGAGGGCGTGGGCAAGTCCACCCAGGTGCAGGCACTGGCGGACCACCTGACCCAGCGCGGGATCCCCGTGATGACCACCCGCGAGCCCGGCGGGACAGAGATCAGCGAGGCAGTACGGGGATTGCTGTTATCGCAGGATTACCCGCCCATGCATGAGGATACGGAGCTGTTGCTGGTGTTTGCTGCCCGGGCCGAGCATTTGCAGAAGCGCATCCTGCCCGCGCTTGAGACGGGCACCTGGGTGATCAGTGACCGCTTTACCGATGCCACCTATGCCTACCAGGGTGGGGGACGAGGTATTGAAGTACAGCGTATTGCGGCACTGGAGAGCTGGGTGCAGGGCGACTTCCGCCCAGACCTGACCTTGCTGCTGGATGCGGCGGTGGCCACCGGGCTGGCTCGGGCGGCCAAACGGGGGCAGGGGGACCGGTTTGAGCAGGAGACCCTGGCATTCTTCGAGCGGGTCCGTGGCATCTATCGCTCGCGGGTGCGGATGCAGCCCGAGCGTTACGCCGTCATCGATGCCGAGCAGCCCCTGGAGCAGGTGCGTGCCGATCTGATTGCCCGGGTGGATGCCCTGTTGGATGCCGGGTGGAACCGGGGGGGCGCATGACCGGGGCACCGTATCCCTGGTTGGCGCCGGCCTGGCGGGCACTCAGGGAGCAGGTCGAGGCCGGGCGCCTGGCCCATGGCCTGTTGTTCACGGGCCCTCAGGGCGTGGGTAAGCTGGAAATGGCCCGTCGCCTGGCTCAGGGGCTGTTGTGTACTACCCCGGATTCCGCGGGCGCCCCTTGTGGGCAATGCCATGGTTGTCACATGGTACGCGCCGCCTCTCATCCGGATCTCACCGAGTTGACCATCCCCGAGGGCAAGACCCGGATCCTGGTGGACCAGATTCGAGGCCTGGCTGGCTTCATGGGTCTGAGCCGCAGTCATGGGCGTTACCGGTTGGCCATCATTCATCCGGCCGATGCCATGAATGAAGCCTCGGCCAACAGCCTGCTCAAGACCCTGGAGGAACCGCCGGGGGAGGGCATCCTGATGCTTGTTACAGCCCATCCGGCACGCCTGCCCGCTACCATTCTCAGTCGTTGCCAGCAGATCAAATTGCCCATGCCGGACGTTGCCCTGGCCCGGGAATGGCTCGCCGGATCCGTGCCTGAGGCGTCGGTGGATACATTGTTGGCCCTGGGGCAGGGCTCGCCCCTGCGGGCCCGAAGCCTGGCCGAGGGGGAGGCCGTCGAAGAATGGCAGGCACAGCGGCGCGCCCTTCTGGATCTGCTGGCGGGCAGGCTGGCACTGGGGAGTCTGGTGGATCGACTCAAGGACGTGTCCATGAGCGAATGGGTGACCCGGCAGCAGATCCTGATCAGTGATGTGATCCGTTGGCACATGACAGGTGAGGATGGAGCACAAACCTCGGGCATTGCACCCCGTGAGGATTTGCAGGCCCTGGCAAAGGCGTTAGACTTGCAGGCATCGTTCCAGCTTCAGCAGCAGCTGTTGATCTGGCGCCAGGGGCTGGACTCCAACGTGAACACGGTGATGTTCCTGGAGGACATGCTGATCACCTGGCGGGATCTGGCCCGCTCCTGAACCCTCACGCACCGCGCTCAACCGGGGAGACCGTCGTGGCACCAGGGCAAGGTATCCTCTCGTTGTCCATCAAGGACAAGAACTCGTTGTATTCCGCTTATATGCCGTTTGTGAAGAATGGCGGCCTTTTCATCCCCACGCAAAAGCCCTACAAGCTGGGGGATGAGGTCTTCATGCTGCTCACCCTGATGGAGGAGCGTGAACGTCTGCCGGTGGCAGGCCGGATCATCTGGATCACGCCGCCGCGTGCCCAGGGTAACCGAACTCCCGGCATCGGCGTGCAGTTCAACGAACAGGACAACGGCGCCACCCGCAACAAGATTGAGGGTCTGCTGGGTGGCACCCTGCAGGCCGACCGTCCCACCCATACCATGTAGGATGCCGCACTTTGCTGATCGACTCCCATTGTCACCTGGACCGCATTGACCTCAAGCCCTTTGATGGCGACAGGGACCGCATGATGCAAGCGGCTGCCGAGGCAGGTGTGGATCACATGCTGTGCGTGTGCATCGATATGGACAATTACGCCCAGGTAAAGGAACTGGCCGCCCGTTATGAGCAGGTATCCTGCTCGGTGGGGGTCCATCCCAGTGCGCGGGAGGGGCATGAACCCAGCGAGGAGGAACTGGTGACCATGGCCAATGACCCGGGTGTGGTGGCCATCGGCGAGACGGGGCTGGACTATCACTATAATGAAGGGGATCTGGAGTGGCAGCGGGAGCGTTTCCGTCGCCATATACGTGCCGCCCGGGTCGCCGGCAAGCCGGTGATCATCCATACCCGGGACGCACGTCGGGATACCCTGGATATCCTGCAAGCGGAGGGCGTCCAGGACGCGGGCGGCGTGCTGCACTGTTTTACTGAGGATTGGAACATGGCCCGCGCTGGTCTGGACCTGGGCCTGTATGTGTCGTTTTCCGGTATTGTCACCTTTCGCAATGCCCAGATCCTGCGCGATGTGGCCCGCCAGGTTCCCGATGATCGCCTGCTGGTGGAGACCGATGCGCCCTATCTGGCACCGGTCCCCTACCGGGGCAAGACCAATCACCCGGCCTGGGTGCGTCATGTGGCCGAGTGTGTGGCAGAGGTGCGGGGCGTCACCCTGGAACGCGTGGCGGAACAGACTACAGCCAACTACTGTCGCCTGTTCGGCAAGCCCGAACATGGCATCCCCCGGTCGTTGCCTGGCGCCGGCGGAGGCTGAGAGCTCAGATCCCGCTTGCGCGCTCCACGGCCCGCTCCAGGTCACTGGTGCGGGTATGGAAATGCGGGGAGAACCGGATCCCGCCACCACGCAGTGCGCACAGGACACCTTCTTCCATCAGTCTCTGATAGGTCTGCTGGGCATCCATGCCCTGGCGTCCGAAGGTGACAATGCCCGCCCGACGATCCGCCTGCACCGGTGAATACACGTCAAACTTGCTGGCTCGTAGCAGGTCGATGAGGTATTCCACGTTGCGTGACAGGGCATCGGCCACGAACTCCATGCCTGTCTCCTCGAACAGTGACAGGCTGGCCTCCAGGGCATGGATGCCCAGCATGTTGGGGCTGCCGCATTCAAAGCGCCTGGCGGAGCGGGCCGGCTCCCAGTCCAGGCGATCAAAATTGCCCATGTCTTCCACCATGTGCCAGCCGAACTGTTGTAGCGTGAGTTGATCCCGCAGGCGTTCGGCGCAGTAGAACACGGCAATGCCTTCCGGGCCCAGAAGCCATTTGTGGGCATCGGCTGCCAGGAAATCCGCCTGGCAGGCCTGTACATCCAGGGGTAAGGCGCCCAGTTGCTGAATGGCATCCACGCAAAACAGCACGCCACGATTGTGACAGGCGTTGCCCAGACGGTTCAGGTCCATGCGCAGGCCGTTGGCATATTGCACGGCGCTCACGCTGAGCAGGCGAGTGCGCCGGTCCATGGCGCCCAGCAGGGCGGCCTCAGGGTCAGAAACCTTCGATAGGTCTACCAGACGGGTTTCCACCCCAGAACGTTCCAGGGACTGCCAGACGATGCGGTTGGAGGGAAACTCCTGAAGCGGGCAGACCACGTTCTCTCCCGATTGCCAGGGCAGGCCATGGGCCACCACGGACAGGGCCTCGGAGGTGTTCTTGAGCAGGCCGATGTCGTCCATGGACGGGGCATGGATCAGTCGCTGCAGTCGCTCCCGCAGGCGTTTTTCCACCTTGAGCCACTGCAGGTAATGGCGTGAACCCTGCTGCGTGTTCTCCACGGCAAAACTGGCCACGGCACGCTGGGTTCGCACAGGCCATGGGCCCACAGCGGCATGGTTCAGGTGCAGGATGTCTTTGGCCAGAGGGAATTCCGGGTGCATGTTCATCCTTATAAGGAGGTAGGAGTCGCCAGGCTTTCGATCAGCCCCCGCAGGCTTTTCAGATTGCCTTCAAGGGCCTCGGCGAAGCCAGGACGATATCGACCCTGCAGGCGCTCCTCGGCTTCCCAGGGCGTGCCCATGTCAGCGGGGCGAAACAGATCGTAATAGCCCCACCAGTGCTCTCCAAGCTTGATCTTCAGTCGGGGGTTGACGATGTAGTGACCACGCTGAATACGCAAGAAGAGCCGACGATTGTAGGGGTCGCTTCCCTTGACCTCATTCTTGGCCAGTATCGAGCTGATGTATTCCCGTCGCTTGCGCCTTGGTGGCAACACGCTGTCAGGCAGTCGATTGGCATGGCTGCTGAGTACGGGAGCCGTGAATACTCCTTCCCGCCAGGCTGCCGCAGGCCCCAGATAGCGATAGAACATGGTCCCTACAAGTAAAAGCAGGAAATGCTCCATCAAGTGCTGATCCAGCTTGATCAGCCGTCCCTCCATCTGCACGGACAAACTCTCGGGGACCAGTTGTGCATAGACCGAATCGAGGCGGCGATCCGGGTTCTTGTCGTTGAAAATCGCTTGTTCAAGGGCAAACTGCACCGGCAGAAAACCGTGATTGGCCACGGCATGCTTGTCTGCGCCCCGTTCCAGCAAGGCCTCCACCAAGGCATCGTTCTCCATCCGCGCGGCGACCATCAGTGGTGTGAGATTGAAGCGATCACGATGATCGACGCCGTAGCGATCCACTTCCCTGAGCACAGCTTGCGGCTTGCGGAAGGTATGGGCCTGAAAACGCTTCTGATACAGTTGCTGAACTGCCTTGGCCTCTCCCTGCTGTGCCGGCCGGAAGCCTGCCCGGGTCATGTCATTGAGACTGGGTAAATGGTGGTGCACGAGAGCATATTCGAAGACCTCGAGCCGCCGCTTCTTGTCGGGCTCAGCCATGGCCTGCTCGTGTAACTGTTCAAAACCTTCCCGATCCAGCGGGGTCCAGGGCACCTCCTGCTCTTGCAGCACGCGCTCGCGGATGTCCCGGGCCTGCTCCTCCTTCCCCTGCATCTCCAGGCGATGGGCCTCCTGCTGCCACTCCTGAACACTGGAGCGCTCGGCTTCCATATCGAGTTCGCCGGTGAAACGATCCAGTTGCAAAAGCTGCATCAAGGGGTGCTGCAACTCCGACTCGACGATATAGAGATTGCGCACACCGCGTGTGGTGGCCACATAGAGGGCATTGATGTAGAACTTGAACACCTCGAGCGACTTGTCACGCTTGTCCTTGGCGCGCGCATAGGGGAGCTCATCCCGCTCCAGGTCGGCCGCATCCACGCCTCGGGCGATCTCGCGGAAGGCGTCCGTCTCGGCGCTGATGAAGTTGTAGAGGACGATGCTGTCGTACTCCAGCCCCTTTGCCTCCTGGACCGAGAAGACCAGCGGCGTGTCAAACCACTCCCGGGCGGCGGGTTTCTGTTCGGGATGCATGACCAGCACGGCGCAGCGGGTGGAGTAGGCGGTGCGGCTGTTCAATTCGCGCTTGATGCCCGCATCGTCCGCAAGCAGCTGCAGGCGGCCCGAGCCCGCGCTGACGCAGCGCACCAGAAAGTTGCTCTCCCGGTCCACGGAACCAAACCGGGCATGCTTGAGCTTGAGGATTCGGTTGGCCACCTCGGTCACCACCGCTGTATTGCGGTAATTGGCATGCAGGATGCGGATGACCTCGTGGGGGCCGGAAAGCGCGCGTTCTTCGAAGAACAGGGACTTGACCCGCGCCCAGGAGAAGAAATTGGGGTGGACAATCTGATTGGAGTCGCCACACAGAATGAATTGCCCCGCGTGGCGCAGTAGCTTGAGGATGAGATAGAGTTGGATGTTGGTGAGGTCCTGTACCTCATCGATGATGATGAAGTCGTAACGTGGCTCGGCCTTGTCGAGATACTGGTGGCTGACGATATTGGGGTCATACAGCCCGGCCTCGTCCAGAAAGCGCAGATACCCCTCAAAAAACCCGTAAACCTCGGCCCGCTCCTCCTCGGCGAAGATCGATTGCTTGACACCCAGTTCCAGATATTCCTCACGGCTCAGCCAGGGGTGCTCCTTCACCGGGCCGGTGATCACGCCGCGAATCTCCTCATAGACCTTCTGCGGATCCTTCAGACGGCTCTTGCCACGGTGGCGCTGAAACCACTGCTGGAAGTCGCGCATGGTGGCTTCGCGGCCCGTCGGCACCTGGATGGTCTCCAGCAGTTCCTGGAAAGAGAGGAACTCAACCTCCTGGTCTTCGTTCGTGTAACCGTGGGCGAAATACAGGTCGCGGGCATTGCGCACCAGGAAGGCGGAGAGACTCACGTAGAGGACATCGCCAATGGCCTGCTTCATTTTCTCCAGGGTCAAGGCCGTTTTGCCGCTGCCCGCGGAGCCGACCACCACGAGGGGAGGGTTGAGGTCGTAAACGGCCTCTTGATCCTCGTCGAAGGATATCGCCTTATCGAGAAGGTGGAACCGCTCCCGCTCGGGATGCACGTAGGTGAGCCGTGTCGCTTCCTCGAGCGCGGTTTCCGCCGTCTCCAGTGGCGGAATCCGATCCTCGTCAATGCTGGCACCGGCCAGGAATCGGGAACGATCGTAGGCGTGATTGGGGATGTGCTCCAGGATCAGGCAGACGGTCTCATCCCCATGGCGATGGAAACTGAACAGCAGGCGATCGCTCTTGTTCAGGCGCGCCCGAAACAGGTTGGTGCCCACCTTCTTGACATCGGCTTGGCCAAAACTGTCCGCTTCAAGTAAGGCGCGCAGTTTCTTGAAGCCCTTGATTCGATCGGTTTTCAGTTCGTTATAGATCAGAGTTCGCATGTCTTCCGTCGTCCTGCCTGTTGCAGCCCCCGCGGGTTGTCTGGTTCACCTCGTCAGGCACGTCTTTTCGGGATGTGCCCGGACGCGCTGGCGGTGTTTTAGACTACGCGCCTACAACGAGAGTGGCCATATGGCCGGCGAGGGAAAGCGGTGGTGGAACGGGTACTCTTTTGGGACGGTTTGCGTTTTTAGATGCGTGTTTGTTATATTCGAAAAGCTTTGCCCCCTTAGAATTTTGCCATCTAGGCCGCCTTCATGCGCGGTCTCCTCGGAGAGCAGGGCTGGCACGCCTGCGGCGCCCGTTCTTCGTCACGCTGGATCCAAGATTCCCTTTTGCATCTTGATCTGATCACAGAATCGGAGGCGTCTATGAATTCTGTCCTCAACTTTTATCGACACGAAGAATTGCGGGAGATCGAAGCCCGGGCCTTCAAAGTCTTCACCGACCGTAATCTTGACCAGATTCCGGCCCTGGATCGTCTGTCCGACGAGTGCCGCTTCGAGATGAAGGTGGTGGCCAGTGTTCTGCCGTTTCGTGTAAATGAGTACATCATAGAGGAATTGATCGACTGGGATCAGGTCCCCAATGACCCGATCTACCAATTGACCTTCCCGCAGCGCGACATGCTGGAGCCTGAAGCCTTTGATCGCATGGCCGAGTTGCATCGTCGCGGCGCTGATCGCACCGAGATCGTGGCCTTGGCACGCCAGCTGCGCGATGAATTGAACCCGCATCCGGCGGGGCAGATGGAGATGAACCGCCCGGAACTGGACGGGGAACCGCTGCAGGGTCTGCAGCATAAGTACCGCGAGACGGTGCTGTTCTTCCCCAGCCAGGGGCAGACCTGCCATGCCTACTGCACCTTCTGCTTCCGCTGGGCACAGTTCGTGGGTGACAAGAGTCTGCGCATTGCCTCCAATCAGGCCAGCGACATGCTGGGATATCTGCGTGTCAATCCCGAGGTGAGCGATATCCTGATCACCGGTGGCGACCCGATGGTGATGAAGACCAAGCATCTGGCCCAGTATCTGGAACCGTTGATGGGTCCCGAGTTTGAGCATGTGCAGACTGTGCGCATTGGCACCAAGGCGCTGACCTTCTGGCCCCATCGCTTTGTGAGTGACGCCGATGCCGACGATCTGGTCATGCTGCTGGAACGCCTGGTCAAGGCGGGCAAGCATGTCGCCATCATGGCGCATTACAATCATTGGCGGGAAATGGAAACCCCCATGGCGCGCGAGGCCATCCGTCGTCTGCGTGCCACCGGCGCTGAAATCCGCAGCCAGGGGCCGCTGCTGGCGCATATCAATGACGACCCGGCTGTATGGGCGCGCATCTGGGAGAACCAGGTACGCCTGGGCATCATTCCGTATTACATGTTTGCCGAGCGGGATACCGGTGCGCGTCGCTATTTCGAGGTGCCGTTGGCCCGTGCCTGGGAGATCTACCGGGATGCCATGAAGCAGGTGTCCGGCCTGGGTCGAACGGCCCGCGGACCTTCCATGAGTGCCGGCCCCGGTAAGGTGGAAATCCAGGGTGTGACCGAGATTCACGGTGAGAAGGTGTTCGTGCTGCGCTTCATCCAGGGCCGTAATCCGGAGTGGGTGCAGCGGCCGTTCTTTGCCCGTTATGATGAAGAGGCCACCTGGCTGCATCATCTCAAGCCGGCTTTTGGCGAAGAGAAGTTCTTCTTCGAGGAGGAGTACGAGGCCATGCAGGCGGGGGTGGCCTGATCCTTCGTCGACTTGATTGACTGGAGCAGGTGAGGGCAGGGCCGCGAGCAATCGCGGCCCTTTCTGGTTTTGGCACCATGGTGAGACGATGAATAACGAAAGCATCAAGCAGCGCGATCTGGCAGTGGTCTGGCATCCGTGTACGCAGATGAAGGATCACGAGCATCTCCCGTTGACCCCCATTCGGCGCGGGGAGGGGGTCAGGCTGGAGGATTTTGACGGGAATCATTACATCGATGCCGTCAGCTCCTGGTGGGTGAACCTGTTTGGCCATGCCAATCCAGTGATCAACCAGGCCATCCGGGACCAACTGGATCAACTGGAGCATGTGATCCTGGCTGGTTTCAGTCATGAGCCGGTGGTGAAGCTCTCCGAGCGCCTGGTGGAGATCACGCCCCCGGGCCTGAGTCGCTGTTTTTATGCGGACAGCGGTTCGGCGGCGGTGGAGGTAGCCCTGAAGATGAGCTTTCATTACTGGCTCAACACAGGGCAGGGGGGCAAGACGCGCTTCATCTGCCTGACCAACAGCTACCATGGTGAGACCCTGGGGGCCCTGGCGGTGGGCGATGTGCCGCTGTACAAGGCCACCTATGGTCCGCTGCTCATGGAGCCCATCCCGGTGGCTGCGCCGGACTGCTATGAGCGGGAACCGGGCGAGACCTGCGAGCAGGTGGCGGAGCGTCGCTTTCAGGCCATGGAGGAGACCCTGGCGCGCCATGCTCATGAGACCTGTGCGGTGATCGTCGAGCCGTTGGTGCAGTGTGCCGGCCATATGCGCATGTACCATCCCCGTTATCTGGAGTTGTTGCGTGAGGCCTGTGATCGGCATGGGGTGCACCTGATCGCCGATGAGATTGCGGTGGGTTTCGGGCGCACGGGGACGATGTTTGCCTGTGAGCAAGCAGACATCACGCCAGATTTCATGTGTTTGTCCAAAGGGCTGACCGGGGGGTACCTGCCGTTGTCGGTGGTGCTCACCAACGACACGGTGTATCAGGCCTTTTACGATGACTACACCAAGTTGAATGCCTTTCTGCATTCTCATTCCTACACGGCCAATCCGCTGGCCTGTACGGCGGCACTGGCGACGCTGGATCTGTTCGAGCGGGATGATGTGCTGGGAAACAACCGGCGCCTGGCGCAGGTGATTCGCGAGTCCCTGGCGCCGCTGGCGGATCA
Organism: Ectothiorhodospira sp. 9100; assembly: GCF_022227565.1. Lineage (NCBI taxonomy): Bacteria > Pseudomonadati > Pseudomonadota > Gammaproteobacteria > Chromatiales > Ectothiorhodospiraceae > Ectothiorhodospira > Ectothiorhodospira sp. 9100. Next base: position 46,797 of record NZ_JAJNAN010000001.1, on the reverse strand, counting down.
TCCGCATGTGGCGGATGTGCGTCAGCATGGAATGATCGCGGCGGTGGAGATGGTCAAGGATAAAGCCACCCGGGCGCCGTATCCCTGGCAGGAGCGTCGTGGGCTGATTGCCTATCAGCATGCCCTGAAGCGTGGTGCCTTGCTGCGGCCGTTGGGGAATGTGGCTTACATGATGCCGCCCTATGTGATCACGGAGGATCAAATCCGGTTCCTGGCGCAGGTGATGGCTGAGGGGATTGATCTGGCAACTGCTGCTGATTGAGTGGTTTTGCCTGGTTGCCTCCGTGGGTGGCTTTGTTGGGGGTCGGGGTGGAGGTCACTCTCCGGGGGCAGATTCCTTACAGCGGGACGCCGTGAATACGTCCATGTAGGCTCTGCAGCCGCTTCCTGCGGCTGAAGCCCGCTTACAGGAATCCACCGCCGGAGAGTGACTGGACGCTGTGGGGGCGCTGTTTGCGGTGTGCCGCCGTCTATATTGGTTCGCATAATGTATATTATGTTAAATGCAGAAGCTGCGATATCAGCAAGTGCTGGGAGCGGTGTCCCTCATCAAACCCGCTATACCTGCCGCGTATCCTTCCAAAGCCGGGTCTGGGATTCGTTTTCGATATCCCATTCCTCTTGGGAGAATTGTTTGTCTCCCGTTTCCAGCAGGATCCAGCTCATGAAGTCGGCCACCCGCTCCGGTGGCTGGAGCTGACCTTCGGCCTTCAGGCGTCGGAACCGTTCCACACCCGGGAAACGTTGCGCGTCGGTCTCGCGGATCTGTGTCTGCATGGGGGTATCCACGACGCCCGGGCGAACGCTGCCCACGTGGATGCCCTGACTGACCCACTCCTCACGCAGGCATTGATACAGCATGTAGAGGGCCGCTTTTGAAGCGCAGTAACCGCCCCAACCAGGCAGACTGCGGTGGGCAGCCCCCGACGAGACCTGCAGGATTCGCCCATTCTTGGACAGGTATTGCAGCAGCGCTTGGGTGAGAAATAGCGGGCCTTCCACATTCACTGCCTGCTGGTAACGCCAATCGTCCAGGCTGACCTCATTCAAAGGGCCCACGGGATCCAGTACGGCGGCGTTATGAACCACCGCGTGAATGGTGCCTTGCGCGGCGGCTGCCAGGGTAACTGCGTCACGACCCGCCGGTGTGGCGACATCGGCCACGACCACTTCGATGGCCTCCGGTGCCTTGGCACGCGTTTCTTCCAGGGCCTCTGCCCGACGACCCACGGCGATCACTCGCCCCCCGCGACTCACCAGATCCCAGGTCAGGGCTCTGCCCATCCCGCTGCCCGCCCCGGTGATGACCGTCCAACCCTTTTTTCGTCCTGGCATGGCTGCCCCCTGTCGCGACTTGGATGCGGGAATGTCTGTAAATGCCCATAATACACTCACCATTGATCCACGATCCAAGCCCCGGAGACCCAAGGGAACCATGGATAAGACCTCGCTCGACCAGGCTGCACTCGATTACCACATCTACCCTACCCCCGGAAAGATCTCCGTGGTGCCCACCAAGGGGCTGACCAACCAACGGGATCTGGCCCTGGCCTACTCCCCCGGTGTGGCAGCGGCTTCCCGGGCCATTGCCGCTGATCCCAGCGAGGCCGGCAGACTGACCGCTCGGGCGAACCTGGTGGGCGTGGTCACCAATGGCACCGCAGTACTGGGTCTGGGGGCTGTGGGGCCCTTGGCTGCCAAGCCGGTCATGGAAGGCAAGGCGGTACTTTTCAAGAAATTTGCCAATATCGACGTGTTCGATATCGAGTTGAATGAGAACAACCCGGACAAGCTGGTGGACATTATTGCGGCCATGGAGCCCACCTTTGGGGGAATCAATCTGGAAGACATCAAGGCGCCGGAGTGTTTCTATATCGAAAGCCGTCTACGCGAGCGCATGAATATTCCGGTCTTCCACGACGATCAGCATGGCACCGCCATTGTTGTGGCAGCAGCGGTGATCAATGCCATGCAACTCTCGGGCAAGGATTTGAGCAACGTTAAACTGGTGACGTCCGGCGCCGGTGCCGCCGCCCTCGCCTGCCTGGATCTACTGGTCACCCTGGGGTTGCCTCTGAGCAACATCTGGGTCACTGACATTCATGGTGTGCTCTACAAGGGCCGCCCTGAAGAGATGGATACCATCAAGCAGCGTTATGCCCAGGCCACTGATGCCCGCGGCCTGGGTGAGGTGATGGAGGGTGCCGATATCTTTCTGGGGCTCTCCGCCGGAGGCGTCCTCAAAAAGGACATGGTGGCGCGGATGGCGCCCAACCCATTGATCATGGCCCTGGCCAACCCGGATCCCGAAATTCTTCCCGAGGAGGTTCTGGAGGTGCGCCAGGATGCCATGATGGCTACGGGCCGTTCTGATTATCCCAACCAGGTAAACAATGTCCTGTGTTTCCCCTTCATCTTCCGGGGGGCTCTGGATGTGGGGGCCCGCACCATCACGGATGAGATGAAGGTGGCGGCGGTCAAGGCCCTGGCGGAACTGGCTCGCGCCGAACCTTCCGAGGTGGTGGCCAAGGCTTACGGGGATGAAGGCCTGCGCTTCGGGCCCTCTTATCTGATCCCCAAACCCTTTGATCCCCGACTGATCGTCAAGATCGCCCCCATGGTGGCCAAAGCGGCCATGGATTCGGGGGTGGCCACGGCCCCCATCGAGGAGTTGTGGACCTATCGGGATCACCTGAATAATTTTGTTTATCAGTCCGGTTTTGTCATGAAGCCGGTGTTTGCAGCCGCCAAGGCCGCGCCGCGCCGGGTGATCTACCCGGAGGGCGAGGACGAGCGGGTGCTGCGGGCTGTGCAGACAGTGCTCGAGGAAGGACTGGCGCTGCCGGTGGTCATCGGTCGTCCCGAGGTGATTCAATCACGCATCGAGCGGATTGGCCTGCATTTGACGCCCGGGAAGGATTTCGAACTGATCAACCCCGATTCCGATCCCCGCTTCCGGGACTTCTGGTCGGATTATCACGGCATTATGGGGCGCCGTGGCGTGACACCCGATGTGGCCAAGCACCGCATCCGCAGCAACAACACCCTGATCGGCAGCATGCTGGTGCGCCACGGCGCGGCGGATGCCATGATCTGTGGTCTGGTGGGTCAGCATGCCTATCATCTCAAGCATGTCAGCGATGTCATTGGTCTGGCCCCGGAGGTGCGAAACTTCGCCACCATGAACCTGCTGATGCTGCCTCGTCGCACCCTGTTCATCTGTGATACCTATGTCAACGAGAATCCGGATGCCCAGACCCTGGCAGAGATTACCCTGATGGCTGCCGAAGAGGTGCGCAATTTCGGCCTGACCCCCAAGGTGGCTCTGGTTTCTCATTCCAATTTTGGCAGCGTGGAATCGGAAACCGCTCGCAAGATGAGCCGGGCCCGGGACATCCTGGAGCGCATGGACCCAAACCTGGAGGTGGACGGCGAGATGCATGCCGATGCTGCCCTCAAGGAGGAAATCCGCAGTCGCCTGTTCCAGCATTGTCGCCTCAAGGGCGAGGCCAACCTGCTGGTGATGCCCAATATGGATGCTGCCAACATTGCCTTCAATCTGCTCAAGGCCTCCAGTGGCGAGGGCGTCAGTGTGGGCCCGATCTTGCTCGGGGCTGCCCGTCCGGTGCATATCCTCACCGAAACGGCCTCAGTGCGCCGGCTGGTGAACATGACGGCCCTGGCGGTGGTGGATGCCAATCAGTACGAGAAGCGCGAGGGTGAGCGGCGCTACGACATCTCCCCTCAAAGACCCAGTTAGGATCACCGGGAGTTGAGGGGATTCGGCGGTGGTGCGCTTCAAACCCTACGAGGGGACATCCTGGATCTGCTGCGACCGTTCAGCGGCATCCTTGATGTCCTGCACCATCCTGCGTCGACTGTTTTCCGGGAAAGGATATTCCATGTAACGGGCAGCGGCGCGGGCCACCTCCTGGCCGTGGAAACGTAGCACCAGTTGCAGGGCCATATCGATGCCCGCGGAGATGCCCGCCGAGGTGATCACCGAGCCGGCATCCACCACGAATTCATCCTCCACCACCATGACATCCGGGAAATATTCTCGCATCCATTCCAGTGAGCGCCAGTGGGTGGTGGCGCGCAGCCCTTCCAGCAGACCCGCCTGCCCCAGCAGCATGGATCCGGTGCATACGCCGGCCAGCAGGGACAGCCCATCGGATTGCTCCCGTAACCACTCCATGAGACGAATGTTGCTGATTTCCCGGCGGGCTCCCCGCCCGCCAGGGACCACCAGGATATTCAGGTCCGGGCAATCGTCGAAATCATGATGGGGAACCACCATCATGCCCCCGGCCGTGGTGATCACCTGCTTGTGCTCCGCGATAAGGCGAATATCGAAGGGTGAGTCGGTTTCGGCCCGCCGGGCCTCGTCCAGGCGCGTGGTGGAGAACACCTCGAAAGGACCCGCAAAGTCCAGAACCTCTACCTGGTCATAGACCAGGATGCCGACAAGTGTGCTGGGTGTGCCTTTGTCGTTCATCAGCAGTTTCCTTGACTCTGCCCGTACCAGGATGGATCGAGGCCCGAGCATGACCGAAAAAATTTCGTTGAATCTACTACATTCAGGCAGGTTTTGGCTTCCATTCGATGCCCTGCCCACTTAATTCTAAGGTAAATCATGGGACTGCGGGTGTTGAGGGGGGCTCGAGTGAAAGCGTCGCCTCTGTTTCCTAGCGACTTGCCTTGTTGCGCTGCACAAAAATATGCGCTATGCTGCAACGCAATAAGGTCAGGAATTCACCTCACCTTAAACAAAGAACGACAGGAGATTTGCCATGTATAACGATATCTTTGTCAGTGCCCAAGAGCAGTTTGACAAGCTGGCGGCTCCGGCACGCAAGTTCAACAACGTCACCCTGGACCATATGGCCAAGTTGGTGGACTACCAGATCAGCATGTTCCGCAGCTATTCCGAAGTCGCCATCGAACAGATGCGCGCCATGCAGACCGTCAGCGACTCACAGAGCCTTCAGGCCTATGTGAACGCCCAGGGCGAAGCCGCCAAGTCTCTGAGCGAGAAGGTCGCCAAGGACACCACCGAGCTGGTTGAACTGCAGCGCGGTTATGCCGAAGAAGTGCAGAAGCTGGGTGAAGAGAGCGTTGCCACGGTGTCCAATCTGGATGTGACCAAGAAGGGCACCGCCAGCCGCAAGAGCGCCTGAGCCTCTGAAGGCTGACTGATCCGACGCCTGCCAGGCGTTGGCAGCAAAAAAAACGCCCCCACTCGGGCTTTCCGGGTGGGGGCGTTTTTTTTGCGTCATGACCGCTGGCTAGCGTGCCGGCATCGGACTGCCACTGCTGCGATGCATCTGGAAAAACACGCCTTCCCAGAGAGTGATCAGCGTGTCCTCATCCTTGATGAAAAGAATGCTGCCCCGCTCCATCGGGTTGTCGTGGCAGGTGATGTCGATGCGGGTGATATTGTCATCCAGCAACCCCACCTGACCTGGTTCCATCCCGAAATCTTCTGTAAACCTCTCGACATCAAGTGATTGGTGCTCATAGCTGGGCTTCAGGCACTGCATGTCGTGAAAACGGGCGATGTGACGTGTGTAGACAGCGCGGGCACCCAGCATGCGCTCAGCCTCTTCCGGGGACATTTCGGCGGTCTCCGGTGCGGAAAAGTTGTCCACGTCCCACACGCCATGGTGGCGGGCATCCCCATCGTGACGATCACAGGCCCCCAGGATCAGCAGCAGCCCCATCAACCCCAGGAACTTAAAACGTGGAAACATTTTTTTTTCAGTAACCTGCACGCCCTTGTTTCTCCATTTTGTGAAGCCATTTCTGTCTTGCTGCATCGTTCATCCCCCAGTTCATTGACGGCAACCCCCGGACGGAAGGCCTGCTCAAGAAACCCCTTGAGTAATGCGGGCATGGTACCCATCCAGATCGGATAAATGAACACCAGGTGTTCGGCATTGGCCAGGGCCGTTTGCGCCCGGGCAATGTCGCTGGGAACCGGTCCACCATGAAACTCTGCCTGACTGCGCAGCAAGGGGAACTCCAATTGTGCCACGTTGATGACCTCTATCGCATGTCCTGATGTCGCGGCGCCCTGAAGGTAGGCATCGGCCAGCTTGTGGCAAAAATGTCCGCCCGCCGGGTCTGGATGCCCCTGGATCAACGTGATGTGTTTCACCTGAGCCACGCCCCTGGTTGTCTTGTTGCTGAAGATTAGCAGACACGAGGTGTTCCACGTGGCACTCTTCCGATGGGATGGCAATGGCAGCGCTAAGTCGATGAAAAATAGCCTTCAGGAGTGCTATCCGAGCTTTTGGTTGAGAGTTGCTCCCCAAGTCCCTTATCCTCCGTGAATTTGTTCTCAATCAATTTCTGTATTTTCGCCATAAGTTACTTGTTTTTATGAAGGATTAAGGTTTCTTTTACAACTGACACGTTGATGAGTCGCACCGATGCCAGGGAACATTTGTCCCAGGCCGAGCGTCTCAAGGAACAACTGTCAGGGCGACTTGGGGGAAATGGGGGTGCTGCTTGCCGTCCTATCCGGATTCGTGATTGCTGCGGTTGCACCGTGGGTGCATCGAGGGCTGGGTCGCCACGGGGGCTGGGTGTTGGCCACCTTGCCTGCGACGTTGTTCGTCTACTTCGTTTCTTTTCTGCCTGGCCTGGGAGAGGCCGAAGGTGGACGGGTCATCCTGGAATACGACTGGATTCCCAATCTCGGCATCCAGCTTTCCTTTCTCGTCGACGGCCTCAGCCTGCTCTTTGCCCTCCTGATTTCGGGGATCGGTTTCTTCGTCGTGGCCTACGCCGGGCGTTATCTGGAAGGCCATCGGGACCTGGGGCGCTTTTATGTCCTGATCCTTGCCTTCATGGCCTCCATGCTGGGGCTGGTGCTGTCCAGCAACCTGATCTCCCTGTTCGTGTTCTGGGAGCTCACCAGCATCACGTCCTATCTGCTCATCGGCTACAACCATGAGGACGCCAAGGCCCGCAAGTCGGCCTTGCAGGGGCTGTTCGTCACCGTGGCCGGCGGGCTGGCCCTGCTCACCGGACTGATCATGATGGCCCTGGTGGGGGGCAGCTACGAGCTGCACGAGCTTCTCACCTCCGGGGACATCTTCCGCGAGCATGACTGGTATCTGGGCATCCTGCTCCTGGTGCTGCTGGGGTGCTTCACCAAGTCGGCTCAGTATCCATTCCATTTCTGGTTGCCCAATGCCATGGCGGCACCGACCCCGGTCTCCGCCTACCTGCACTCCGCCACCATGGTCAAGGCCGGAGTGTATCTCATGGCCCGTCTGAACCCGTCCCTGGGCGGTACCGAGGCGTGGATGCTGCTGCTGGGACTGTTTGGAGCCGTCACCATGTTCGTCGGGGTATTCCTGTCGCTACGCTCCACCGGCATCAAGCAGCTCCTGGCCTACTCCACGGTCATGGCCCTGGGCACTCTCACCATGCTCATCGGTGTCGGTAGCGAGACCGCCATGCTGGCGGCGATGGCCTTCCTGCTGGCTCACTCTCTCTACAAGGGGGCGCTGTTCCTGGTGGCGGGCATCCTGGATCATGAGGCGGGCTGCAAAGACATCCTCCAGACCGGGGGGTTGCGCCGGGCGCTGCCGGTGACCACGGCCTTTGCCGGTCTGGCCGCCCTGTCCCTGGCGGGTGTGCTGCCTGCGTTGGGCTTCGTGGCCAAGGAATTGCTGTTCGAAGCAGTGCTGGAGGCACCGGCACTGGCCGGATTGCTCAGTATCCTGGCTGTGGTATCCGCCATGATGGTGGTGGCCGTGGCGGCCATCATCGGCATTCGGCCCTGGTATGGCCCCCGGGCCGATACGCCCAAAAGGCCGGCCCATGAGGCGCCGCCGGCCCTCCTGTCAGGCCCGGTGGTCCTGGCCTCCCTGGGACTCCTGTTCGGGTTGGGTGCCGGGTGGGTGGACCAGGGTCTGATCTCCTGGGCCGCGGCGGCAGTCTATGGCGCGCCGATATCGCCCTATCTGTCGCTCTGGCACGGCTTCAACCTGCCTCTGCTGCTGAGTGGGGTGAGTCTGGCGCTGGGCCTGCTGCTGTATCTCAACTGGGAACGCTTCCGCCGGTTCACCGGGTTCATGGAGGTGGTCAATCGCTACGGACCGGAGGCCGCTTACGAGAAGTCCATGTCCGGCATGGTGTGGCTGTCCGAGTGGCAGACCCGGGTGCTGCAGAACGGGTATCTGCGCTATTACCTGCTCACCATCCTGGTCTCCACGGTGGGCCTGGTCATGGTGACCCTGTTCACGCGTACCGATGTGAACATCGACCTGGATCTATCCGGCATCCTGGTGCACGAGGCCTTCATCGTCGCGGTACTGCTGATGGCGGCCCTGGTGTCGGTGACCACCCGCTCGCGCCTGGGTGCCGTGGCGTCTCTAGGCGCGGTGGGTTTCTGTGTCGCCCTGATCTACGTGCTGTTCAGCGCCGCCGACGTGGGGATTACCCAGGTGCTGGTGGAGACCCTGACCGTCATCATGCTGGTTCTGGTGCTGTTCCGCTTGCCCGGCTTCCTGGGGCTGACGCCAATGGCTTTGCGTATCCGGGATGCCCTCATCGCTCTGGCCGTGGGGACCATGATGGCCGTGCTCAAGCTGGCCGCCAGCACTACTCAATATGCCGACAGCATTTCCGACTATTTCATCCAGGAAAGCCAGCCATCCGGCTACGGCCGTAATATCGTCAACGTCATCCTGGTGGATTTCCGCGCCCTGGATACCCTGGGTGAGATCGTGGTACTGGCCCTGGCTGCTGTCGGGGTCTATGCCATGATCAAGTTCCGTGCGGAGGACAAAAGAGCATGAACTCACAGTTCGCCCTGCAATCGCTGATCCTGCGCACGGCGGCCCATTTTCTGCTGCCGCTGCTCCTGGTCTTCTCTGTGTTCCTTCTCCTGCGTGGCCATAACGAGCCGGGTGGCGGGTTCATTGCCGGCCTGGTGGCGGCCTCCGCCGTTGCCCTGTACATGTTCGCTGTGGATGTCCGCAGTGCCAAGCGGGTATTGCGCTTTGAACCTCGAGATCTGATGGGCTGGGGTCTGCTGGTCGGGGTGATCTCCGGGGTGCCGGCCGTGTTTTTGGGTCAACCCTTCTTTACCTCCCAGTGGCTGGAATTGAAGCTGCCTCTGCTAGGGGAGCTCAAGGTAGGCACTCCATTGTTGTTCGATGTCGGGGTGTATCTGGTGGTGATCGGCGCGGTCCTGCTGATCCTGCTGTCTCTGGCTGAGGCCGAGGGGAAGACTGATCGCCACCACGGTGGTGGGTGACATTGAATCCCCCTTCCAGGGACCTCACGCACTCAAGGCGAATGACATGTTCTTGAAACGTCGTACCCAAAAGACGCGTCCGGAGCGCTTGAGCCCGCGGTCCGCACTCAGGAGTGCGGCTGCGGACGGGTGCTTCGTGGGAGATCGCCCATGGAAACATTGATGGCATTCACCGTGGGTGGCCTGTTCTCCGCCGCCATCTACATGATGCTGCGCCGCTCCATCGTCAAGCTGGTGATCGGTCTGGTGTTGCTATCCAACGCAGCCAACCTGTTGCTGTTCACCCAGGCTGGCTTGTTGCGCGGCGCCCCTCCTCTGGTGCCTGAAGGGGCCACTCAGCCGACGGGCGTGGTGGCAGACCCCCTGGCCCAGGCCCTGATCCTGACCGCTATCGTGATTGGTTTCGGAGTACTGGCCTTTGCGGTGGTGCTGATCCACCGTGCCTATGAGGTGGTCAAGGCCGATGATATGGACCAGATGAAGGATACAGACACATGAGGCTAGAGGTTGCCCTACCCGTCATCATTCCCCTGGTCTTCGGTGCCCTGACACTGACCCTCTGGCGCTGGCGGATCGCCCAGCGGGTGGTCACTGTGACTGGAACCGGTCTCATGCTGCTGTCTGCGCTGTGGTTGCTGGCGGCCACCTGGCAGGACGGTATCCTGGTCATGCACATGGGCAACTGGCAGGCCCCGTTTGGCATCGTGCTGGTATCGGATCTGCTGGGAGCCATCATGGTGTTGCTGGCGGGCATCAGTGGTTTTGCCACGGCGGTCTATTCCCTGACCTCCATGAGCAGGCGCCACGAGGCCTTCGGCTACTATCCGCTGCTGCACCTGCTGCTGGCAGGGGTGAACGGGGCCTTCCTCACGGGCGATATCTTCAACCTCTATGTGTGGTTCGAAGTGATGCTGGTGGCCTCTTTTGCCCTGCTGATCCTGGGGGGCGAGCGTGCGCAGATGGAAGGTGCCATCAAATACGTGACCCTGAACCTGGTCTCCTCGGCCATACTCCTGTCCGCCATCGGTCTCCTCTATGGCCTTACGGGCACCCTGAACATGGCGGATATTGCCGAAAAGCTCAGTGTCGCAGAGGATCCGGGTATTATTACCGTGATTGCCATGCTGTTCCTGGTGTCTTTCGGCATCAAGGCAGGGGCTTTCCCTTTCTTCTTCTGGTTGCCAGCCTCGTATCACACTCCGCAGGTGGCCGTCTCGGCCCTGTTCGCGGCCCTGCTGACCAAGGTGGGCGTCTATGCCCTGTTTCGGGTGTTTACCCTCATCTTCACACAGGACGTGGACTACACTCACGGCATTCTGTTGTGGGTAGCTGCCGCCACCATGCTGACAGGGGTGCTGGGTGCGGCGGCCCAGTATGAATTCCGGCGTATTCTCTCGTTCCACATCATCAGCCAGATCGGTTACATGATCATGGGACTGGCGCTGTTTACGCCCCTGGCGATCGTCGGCGGCGTCTTCTACATCATGCACCACATCCTCGTGAAGGCGAATTTGTTCCTGGTCAGTGGCCTGGTGTACCAGATCAAAGGTACCTACGAGCTCAAGGAGCTGGGTGGCATGTACCGTTCCCATCCCATGCTGGCCCTCCTGTTCCTGGTGCCAGCCCTCTCACTGGCTGGGATGCCGCCATTATCAGGCTTCTTTGCCAAGTTCATCCTTATCCGTGCTGGCGTGGAAGCTGAGGCCTGGTGGATCGTAGGTGTGGCTCTGGTAGTGGGTTTGCTGACCCTATACTCCATGATGAAGATCTGGGCCGAGGTGTTCTGGAAGGCTCAGCCGGAGGAGCATGCCAATCGTTCGGCCCATGGCAGTGCGGGTTCTGGCGTGCTCTATCTGACCATCACCGGGATGGCGGCATTGACGGTGTTCATTGGTCTGGGAGCGGAGCCCATCTACCGTTTGGCGGATGCGGCAGCCCACCAATTGCTAAATCCAAGTCTGTACATTGATGCAGTCCTGGGGGAACGGAAATGATCGGTCCGCTGACCTCGAACATTCTGCTGGCTCTGGTCTGGATGGGGCTTACCGGCAGCTTCACGGGTACCAACCTGTTCATTGGCCTGGTGCTGGGTTATCTGATTCTGGGCTCCGCCCTGCGGGATCAGGCCGATTTTTCCACCTATGCAGGCAAGATTCCCAAGGCGATTCGTTTCATCGGCTTTTTCATCAAGGAACTGATCCGCTCCAATCTCAAGGTGGCTTATGACGTGCTCACGCCGACGTATTACATGAAGCCGGGTGTGATCGCATTTCCGCTGGAGGCAAGGACGGATGGGGAAATCACCGTGGTTGCCAATCTGATTTCCCTGACCCCGGGCACCCTGAGCCTGGATGTATCCAGTGACCGTAAAGTGCTGTATATCCATGTGATGTACTTGGAGGACGAACAATCGGTCATTGAGAATATTCGCTACATGGAATATCGAGCCCTGGAGGTGCTGCGATGAGCCGCCCGGGGTCTGGCAAGCGTTCAAGTATTCGCAGCGAGGACCATCATGCTGGAGTTCTCTATTTTTATTGCCTATACGGTGCTGGGGGTTTCCTTGGTACTGATCTTCTTCCGCCTGGTACTGGGTCCCAGCCTGCCGGACCGGGTGGTGGCCCTGGAAATGCTGGCCACCCTGACGGTGGGCTTTATTGCGGTATACACCTTGTCCAGCGGGGTCACGGCCTTCCTGGATGTGGCTATGGTGTTGGCCCTGACGGCGTTTCTGGCTGCCGTGGGGTTTGCCCGTCTGATTGCCAAGGGGGGTAGCCAGGATGGTGACTGAACTGCTCATGGAGATCCTGATCAGTTTTTTCCTGCTGGCTGGAGTCGGTTTCATTTTCGTGGCGGCACTAGGATTGCTGAGGATGCCGGATCTGCCCATCCGGCTGCATGCCACCACCAAGGCCGGCGCCCTGGGCGGTGGACTTTTAATGATTGCCGTGGGGCTGGAATCCTTCGGAGATGTGGCGGTAGCGGCCAAGGCGGCGGCCATCATCGTGTTTCTGGTGCTCACCGGTCCGGTGGCGGCCCATCTGATCGGGCGTGCCGGTTATTTTGTTGGTGTTCCCATGTGGTCAGGTACCATCAAGGACGAGCTCAAGGGACGGTACGACCACAAGACCCACACCCTGATGTCTCCACCGGGACTGAGCAGAACCCGGGATGAGTAAAATGATTGAATCCTTTTCCGGCCCGCGCAGTGTTCAGCGTAGGTGGCTACACGCTCAGGCTACGGATATCTCACGTTGAAGCCGTGATTGACCGGGCCGGCCCCCTCCCCCAGTCGCCGGGCTGAACGCAAGCCCTCGAACAAGTATTTTTGTGCCTGCAGCACGGCCTCGCGAACCGTGAGCCCGTGGGCCAGGCCGGCCGCCACCGCACTGGCCAGGGTGCAACCCGTGCCATTGTTGCACCGGGTGTCCAGACGGATGCTCGTGAATACCTCCACGCCGTCGGCCGAGGCCAGGCAGTCGCTGATCATCTCACCCTGCTGGTGTCCACCCTTGAGCAGTACGTGCTCAGGTCCCAGTGCCCGCAATGCCATGGCCGCGTGACGCATGGCCTCCAATCCACGAATGGATTGACCCAGTAATACCTCTGCCTCGGGCAGATTGGGGGTAAGGATCTTCGCTCTGGGCAGCAAAACGGATCGCAGGTGGCTGACGGCATCATCACTGATTAACTGATCACCGCTCTTGGCTACCATGACCGGGTCCACGACCACATCCAGGCCTGGAGCCCGGGCCTTCAGTTCGGCCACCACGGCATCAATGACTGCCCGGTCCTGCAGCATACCGGTCTTGATGCAGTCCGCGCCGATGTCCTCTAGCACCACCTGCATCTGCTCACGGACAAACTCCACAGGAACGGGATGCACACCCTGCACCCTCAGGGTGTTCTGAGCTGTCAAGGCGGTGATTGCGGTGCTGGCATATCCGCCCAGCGCCATGATGGTCTTGAGGTCTGCCTGAATACCCGCCCCGCCCCCCGAGTCAGAGCCAGCCACAACCAGTACCCGTGCGTTGCCGAATCGATCCAAAGCAGTGCTCCTCAATAATATTCCTGGGGCCAGAATGGGATCCAAACCGCAAACGTAGACCCCCATGATTGCCCTGGCAAGGTTGACAGTATAGATTTTGTTTGAGTGTTTCAGGACGCAGCTTACGTCTCTATCCTGGTATTGATTTTTTATCATAGGACACCCACTTTGTTGACTCCGACCCACCACCCCACTAAGCTCTCCCCATGACCCAACCCCGCGCCTCCCAAATCTGCCTCGATGACACGCCCTGGTATCACGTGGTGTCCCGCTGCGTGCGCCGGGCGTTTCTCTGTGGCCAGGATTCAGTCACCGGCAACAACTATGAGCATCGGCGCGGGTGGATAGAGGATCGCGCCCTGGGGCTGGCCTCCGTGTTTGCCATTGATGTGGCCGCCTACGCAGTCATGAGCAACCACTACCATCTGGTGCTGCGGGTGGATGCTCAGCGGTCCAGGCACTGGGATGCCAGGGAGGTGCTGTCACGCTGGACGCGCCTGTTCAGCGGCCCGGAGGTGGTGCAGCGCTACCTGTCGGAGGCCCGGGAGACGCTTTCGGCGGCTGAGGTGGCGCGGGCCGAGGAATATGCCGATGAGTACCGCGGCCGGTTGCATGATCTTTCCTGGTTCATGCGGGTCTTGAACGAGTCCATTGCCCGCCGGGCAAACGCGGAAGACAAGGTCCGGGGGCGGTTCTGGGAGGGTCGCTTCAAGAGTCAGGCGCTGCTGGACGAACAGGCGTTGCTGGCGGCCATGAGTTATGTGGATCTGAATCCGGTTCGGGCGGGTGTGTGTGAGGGCCTGGAGGACAGCACGCACACCTCCATCGCTCGAAGATTGAGCCAACCTCAGGAAGAGACCACGGCCACCCAGGTGGGTGAGGCATTGCCCGAGCGCGAGGATGACCGCCCTCCCCTCCTTCACAAAACCAACACAGACGCCCCCACAGACCCTGCCATCATCAGTGGCATCTTCAATAGTGAGGTCCTGCGCGAGGAGCGTGTGCTGCGGTCGTTGCAGCCGGCCCCGCTGATGCCTTTTGACGGCACGGGCCGATTCGAGGCGGGTATTCCCTTCTCATGGCCGGATTATGTGGAACTCACGCAGACCCTGGGCCGCTGCGTTCACCCCACCAAACGGGGACGCATACCGGAAGGCAAACCGAAACTGCTGGCGCGCATGGGTATGGGAACTGAGGCCTTTATCGCGCACTCATTCGATCTGTTCCATTCCTTTGGCTCGGCCATCGGGGCACCGGCGAGCCTGGTGGATCTGGCGGCGCGAAGGCAGTGTCAGTACCTGCGGGGCATCCGGACGGCTCGGGATATGTTTGGGCAGGACCTTTTGGCAGCATCGTGACGACGGGGCACGCAGTAGCCCGTACAGGGAAACGATATGAGTGCCTTCCGCTTTTCACGGCCGAGGGCCGCTCCCGCGGGAATCTCTCCAGGGGTGACCACCCTTCAAAAAGACTAGACTCACTCAGTCTAGCTAAACAAGATGAGGATGCCCGCATGGATACGGTCAATATCCATGAAGCCAAAACCCAGCTCTCCCGACTTTTGGCGCGCGCAGCGATGGGGGAAACCGTGATCATTGCCAAGGCGGGCCACCCCATCGCCAAACTCACGCCCATCGACACTCCACCGGCCAGCAAAGCCCGTCGTCTTGGCTTTCTCAAGGGTGCCTTTCAGATTCCGAACGATTTCGACACCATGGGCAGCGACGAGATCGCCAAGATCTTCGATGGTGACGATCGGTCATGATTCTGTTACTGGATACGCACACCGCCGCCGTCATCTCCAACTGTTCCCGACCGCGGGTGCTGATCGTGATACTCGCCTGATGGACATCCATCTCATCCCCCTCTGCATACGGGATTACAGGGCCAGAATAACGGATTTAGCGCACACAAAAAGGCCCCATCCTTCAGTGGATGGGGCCTTTTTGTGTAAATACAGGAACGTGGTAGGCGCGATTGGACTCGAACCAACGACCCCTACCATGTCAAGGTAGTGCTCTAACCAGCTGAGCTACGCGCCTGTCGTGTTCGAGTGGGGCATTATACAGGCTGCCTGTCGGGTGTCAAATCCTTTTTCAAAAACTTGATTCATAAGCAATTTCTTGAACCAACGCGCCTTCCGCCCCACGCCAGCCTGGCCGACTGCCCCCCCCTTTTCCAGATCGCTGATGGCCGCCCGGTAAAGCCGTAGCCCATCTGTAGCCCATTTTGAAAATCGGGGGTCATCAGGAACCGACTTATTCACCCGGCGCCAACTGCCCCACCACCCAATCCACCACGTCCTGACTCAGGGCCTCCATGGCCTGGTTCATCGCATCCACCACTGCCTCGATATCTTCACTCTCGCTGGGCTGATGGAACTGGAAGCGCCGGTTGGCGAGGATATTGCGGCTGGCATCTTCCATGAGTTGCACATCCATGCGAACAACGGCCTTGGGGTGGCCAGTGGCCTCCGAGACATATTCACTCTGCAGGGCGCCCAGTTGCATCACCAGAGAGACTTGGCTGCGGGCAGGGCTGGAATCACTGATCACCGAAGCCACGCGGCCGTCCTGACGCAGGGCCTCTACCAGATAGGCCGCCACCAGGGACGGCGTGCGGTCTGCCCAGCGGGCACCCCCATAGAAGCTGATCTCCTTGCCGGTAGGCAACACGAGGATGCGGGAAGTGGTCAGCGGGAACGCTGCCTCGGGCGTTTCCACCCTGAGCACCGTGTCCTGCACCACCGCAGGCAACGGATCCTGCTCGGGGGGCGACAGAAGGAACACCCGTTGCGGTGTCTGTTCGGGCAACAGGGTGCAGCCGGACAACCCCAAAAGCCACAGGGACAGCACGAGCACAAGGAAGAGTCGGGACATCACGGGTTGAACTCCTGAATACTGTCCTGACCCAGCAGGAAGCGGGTGGGGTTGTCTTCGAGTCGACGGATCACGCGATTGAGATTGCTCAGGGTGCTTTCAAACTCTCGCAAGGCCGGATCCAGCTCACCAAATGACTGCAATCCCTGACCCAGCGAGTCTTCATGGGTGGCTAACAGGCCCTCCACACGCGTGGTGGTGGCCTCTAATGACTCCATGGTGCTGCGAGCATGCTTCAGTATCGCCTTGCCCTCCCCGCCCAGCAGGGTGTGGGCCTCATCACCCAGTCGTTGCAGGGATACCAGGGTCTGTTCAGCCTGCAGGCTGGCTTGTGAGATGGCCTTCATGGCCTCCACCAGGTCATCGCTCTGGCCCGCCAGGGCAGAGGTCACTTGCTCCACATCATCCAGGATACGCGTGACCGCATCGGCGTTGTGTGTGGAGACCAACCGATTGGCGTTGTGCAGCAACTGCCCCACGGCCTCAATGAGAGTCTCACTTTCATCCAGCAAGGTGTTCAGTGGCGAAGGATCCCCCTCAATCCGCGGCGGACTTGAGCGAGTGCCCTCCAGCTGGGGGCCGTCCGGCGTGCCGCCGTAGAGTTGCACGCTCATGGCGCCAGTGATGTTCACCAGCTTGAGCGTGGCCCGCGTGTCGGCATACACCGGAATCTCGCTGTCCACCCGAACCAGCACCCGTACTTCATTGGGATTATCAGGCGCCAGCCTCAGATTCACCACATCTCCGACACGGATGCCGCTGAACTGCACCATATTCCCCTCGGACAGGCCACTCACCGCCCGTGTGAAAATGATCTCGTAGTAATCATACTCCCGGTCGGAGGTGGCTTTGTGCAGCCACAGTCCGAATGCCAGCGCCCCCAGGAACGTGAGCAGGGTGAATAATCCGATCAGCACATGATGGGCTCGGGGTTCCATGATCAGCGATTCTCCAAAACATCCGCCGCCTTGCGGGCAGCCCGGCCACGAGGGCCATGGAAATAGTCACGAATCCATTCATCATCGGTGTTCTCCACCACCTCCAGACGATCCGCCACCAGCACCTTACGCTGCGAGATCACTGCCACTCGGTCACAACTGGTGTAAAGCGTGTCCAGGTCGTGGGTTACCAGAAACACGCTCAGCCCCAGGGCGTTGCGCAAGGTCATGATGAGCCGATCAAAAGCGGCGGCACCGATGGGGTCGAGCCCGGCAGTGGGTTCGTCTAGAAACAGAACCTCAGGATCCAGAGCCAGGGCCCGGGCCAGCGCGGCCCGCTTGACCATACCACCGGAGAGTTCGGCCGGATATTTAAGCGCAGCCTCACCCGGCAGTCCTGCCAAAGCCAGTTTGATCCGCGCCAGATATTCCGCATCCTTCCGGGACAGGTCCGCATGCTCCATCAACGGCAGGGCGATGTTCTCCTGCAGATTCAGCGAAGTGAATAGGGCGCCCCCCTGAAACAGTACGCCAAAGCGCCGCTCCAGCTGAGAGCGTTCCTGCTCGGGTAGGTTTTGCAGATCCTTCCCGAACACTTCGATGCAACCCGACGAGGGCCGCATGAGCCCGACAATGCTGCGCAGGAGCACCGACTTACCCGTTCCCGACCCGCCCACGACACCCAGGATTTCGCCACGGCGGATATCCAGGTCCAGCCCCTCATGCACCACCAGGCTGCCAAATCGGTTCTGCAGTCCTCGCACGCGGATCAGTGGGGTCTGTCTACCTGGATCGTCCGTCACCAGCCCATCTCCATGAAGAACAAGGCCGCCAGCGCGTCCATGAGAATGACAATAAAGATGGACTGCACAACGCTGGAGGTGGTGTGCTCACCCACGGATTGGGCGCTACCGCTCACCTTGAAACCCTCCAGGCAGCCAATCACGGCGATCAGAAAGGCGAATACCGGGGCCTTGGCCATCCCCACCAGGAAATGCTGGAGAGGAATATCCCGCTCCAGGATAGCGAAGAACTGGTTGAATGGGATATCCAGCGAGAGGCTGCAGACCACCGCTCCGCCCATGATGCCGCTCATCATGCCAATGAAGGTGAGCAGCGGCAGGGTGAACATCATGGCCATGACCCTGGGAACCACCAGCAGCTCCATGGGACTCAGTCCCTGGGTGCGAATGGCATCGATCTCCTCGTTGGCCTTCATGGAGCCAATCTGCGCGGTAAAGGCACTGGCGGTGCGACCTGCCAGGAGGATGGCGGCCAGCAACACGCCAAATTCCCGCAGGAAGGAATAGGCCACCAAGTCTACCGTGTAGATGGTCGCCCCGAACTCCTCAAGCACCGTGGCCCCCAAAAAGGCCACGACGGCACCCACCAGAAAGGTCAGCAGGGCCACAATGGGCACGGCATTGAAGCCTGTCTGGTGAAGATGCGCCACCAGGGCGGTCAAACGCCAGCGATGCGGGCGGGGTAGCAGGTGCAGGATGGTCACCAGCGTCATGCCGATGAAGCCCATGAGCATTCGCTGCTGATGCCACAGCGCCTCTACCCGCTCTCCCGTCCCGGCCAGAAAGTCGTGGATCGGTCGCCACGGGGGGGTGTCAGGTGGGCGGGTAGCTCCCATGGCGCGGGCCACCGTCTCCAGCAGCGCCTGTCGCTCACGGGGCAGATAATCCGCCTCGGAGGCCAATGCCTCCACACGCGCCGCCCCCAGCAATTCCACCAGCAGGGCGGCCCCGGCGGTGTCCAGATCCTCCAGGCCCTCCAGACTCACCGTGCCGTCGCCCCCCTTCCGAGCCGACTGCCTCACCTGGTCTCGCAGGTCACGGTAATGAGCCAGTACCCAGTTGCCCACGATTTGCAGGCGGTCTCCTTGCTGGTCGATGCGGCCGGGCGTGGACATCAGGCTGGACATTCCTGTGTGGGAGTCAGGGGGAGTGTGGGATGCTACATGACCGGCGCCCATGCATGTAACCGCGCTCGCAAGCCCTCTCAGGGAACAAACCTGATCCTGCTCAAGTTTCCCATCCATTCACGAAAGCGGTGTGTTCTGCCTCCTTGACATTAAACCCTGTCAACGTAGACTCACACCCAACACGACAGGCAGCCCGCTGGGACCAGCGACACCTGTCATGAAGTTTTCCATGCTCCGGGTCTTGGCGAGAGGCCTGGTTTTTAACCGAGAGGGTGATATCAATGAGCGAATACAGAGCAAGCAAGCCAAGCAACCCCAAGGACGACTGGAAGCTGTGGTTGGTCGTGAATCCTGGCACCTGGCTGATGCCCATCCTGATGGCCGTGCTGGTTGTCGCCCTGGCCGTGCATGCCTTCGTGTACGCCAACGACAACTACAACCCGCTGACCTATGATGCGTCCGCTGAAGTGGCTGCTGAGGCTTCCGAGTAATTCCGGGCTCTGAGCAAGTTCCAGTCTGACTTTCATCCTAATGAGAGGATATTTATCATGAACGACAGCATTTCCGGTCTGACCGAAGAGCAGGCAAAAGAATTCCACGAGCAGTTCAAGACCACCTTCACCGTGTTCATGGTGCTGGCTGCTGCTGCTCACTTCTTGGTGTACCTGTGGAGACCCTTCTACTAAGAAGGCGTTTTCCGCTGCACCACTGAAGTAGCGGTATCAAGCAGAGGGGGGCTGGCGCTGACCAGCCCCCCTCTGCTTTTTTGTGTCCGCGACTCGATTGCCCCCACCCTCAGGGCTTGACAAGCTGGCCAAAACCCTATGGCCTGTGTATGATCCCTGCCCTTTCCACACTGGCCTCCCCGCAGCGCCCCCCACAGGGCTGCTGATGGCTCGCTTGATTCCGGCCACACTCGGGCACCTGCTTGGGGCCACCGCCCCCGCGATATAACGCCCTTCAACTGCCGCTCCACCCAGCGCACTCCACAGATCCGATGCACGCATACGGGGGTGGATGACGTGATTTGGCAAGATCTAGGGCCAGCCGGCAACGAATTCGCGCAATCAAAGGACATCATTCATGAACCTCACCCGCATCAAGCAGGAATGGTTTTCCAATATACGCAGTGACATGCTCGCCGGCCTGGTGGTCGCCCTGGCCCTGATCCCGGAAGCCATCGCCTTTTCCATCATTGCCGGCGTGGATCCCAAGGTAGGGCTCTATGCCTCGTTCTGCATCGCCGTGGTCATCGCCTTCACCGGTGGGCGGCCTGGCATGATCTCCGCGGCCACCGCGGCCATGGCTCTGCTCATGGTCACGCTTGTCAAGGAACATGGGCTGGAATATCTCCTGGCAGCCACCCTCCTCACCGGTGTGCTGCAGATCATTGCGGGCTATCTGCAGGTGGGGCGCTACATGCGCTTTATTTCCAATTCGGTCATGACCGGGTTCGTCAACGCTCTGGCCATCATGATTTTCCTGGCACAACTTCCCGAGCTCACTGACGTCACCTGGCATGTTTACGTCTTGACCGCGCTGGGGCTGGGCATCATCTATCTGTTTCCCTACCTGACCCGCTCCATCCCTTCACCATTGGTCACCATCGTGGTGCTTACCTTGCTGGCCTGGCTGTTGAACCTGGATATTCGCACGGTCAGCGACATGGGCGAACTGCCCAACACCCTGCCCGTTTTCCTATGGCCCGAGGTTCCTTTGAACCTGGAAACCCTCTGGATCATCCTGCCCTATGCCCTGGCACTCACCGTGGTGGGCCTGCTGGAATCCATGATGACCCAGAACATCGTCGACGATCTCACCGACACCCGTACCGATAAGAACCGTGAGTGCAAGGGCCAGGGGATCTCCAACATCGTCGCCGGCAGCTTTGGCGGCATGGCGGGCTGCGCCATGATTGGGCAGTCTGTGATCAACATCAAATCCGGCGGACGAGGTCGACTGTCCACTTTGATGGCTGGTGTCTATCTGCTCGTGATGGTGGTCTTCCTCAGTCCCATCCTGGCCGTCATCCCCATGGCCGCACTGGTGGCAGTGATGATCATGGTATCCATCGGCACCTTCAGCTGGACCTCCATCAAAAACATGAAGGATCACCCGATGAGCACCAATATCGTCATGATCACCACCGTGGCGGTCACCGTGTTCACCCATAATCTGGCCATCGGCGTGCTCTCCGGTGTGTTGCTGGCGGCCCTCTTCTTTGCCAACAAGGTCAGCCAGTTCATGTTCGTGGGGGCCGACACAGACACCAGCCCGGACGAACACACATTGCACCGGACCTATCGTGTGTATGGGCAGGTCTTCTTTGCCTCCACGGAAAAGTTCATGCAAGCCTTTAATTTCCGGGAGGATCTGGATAAGGTGACCATCGATCTGTCCCGTGCACACTTTTGGGACATCAGTTCCGTGGCCGCACTGGACCGGGTGGTCATCAACTTCCGTCGTGAAGGTGCGGAGGTGGAAATCATCGGCATGAATGAAGCCACGAGCACCATCGTCGACCGTCACGCCGTACATGACAAGCCCGATGCCGCTGACCGGCTCATGGGCCACTAACTGCTGGAGGACGCCCTTTATGAACAAGGTCATTGCCTGTATCGATGGCTCGCGCTCGTCTTTGTCCGTATGTGATTACGCCGCCTGGGCCAGTCGACGCATGGACTCACCGCTCACCCTCCTGCATGTGATCCACAACCCACATGCCGATGCCCAGCGGGACCTGAGTGGAAACCTCAGCCTGGGCGGCCGCGAGGCCCTGCTGGAACAGATGGTGGAAGCTGAGGAGCAGCGCGGCAAACTGCTGCGGGAACAAGGACGGGCCATCCTTTCGGATGCCCTGGAGCGGGTTCGGGCCAACGGTGTAGCCGACCCCGGGAGCCTGTTGCGTAACGATGGCGTCACCGCTGCCCTCGATGATATCCAGAATGAGGCCCGCCTCGTGGTGGTGGGCAAGCAGGGCAAGGATGGCGACATGCTCAAGCAACACGTGGGAAGCCATCTGGAAAGCCTCATCCGCACCCTCAACCGGGGCGTACTGGTCTGCCCGCTGGAATACCGGCAGCCGGAGCGTTTCCTGATTGCCTACGACGGCAGCGCCACGGCGCACACTGCGGTGGAAAAGGTCTCGGAGAGCCCACTGCTCCAGGGACTGGGGGCGCACATACTGATGGTGGGTGAAGACACCCAGGACAACCGCTCGCGCCTGGATAATGCCCGCGGCACGCTGGCCCAGAAAGGCTTCGATGTGCGCGCGGAAATCCGCAGCGGCGATGTCACCGATTCCGTGTGTGCCTACTGCCAGGAACACGACATCCACTTGCTGGCCATGGGGGCCTATGGCCACTCGCGGCTCCGGCGCTGGTTCGTGGGCAGCACCACCACCAACATGATCATGCGGGCTTCGATTCCGTTGATTATTTTGCGGTAAGGGGCTCTCTCGACGGCTAGCCGTCGATCCGGATCGGTAGCCAGTTGACTGAGGCGGGTAGCAGGAAGGCTGTCATGATACCCGCCAAGGTCAGGCCCAGGCCGGCGAATGCGCCGGCCGTGGCGCTGATGCCGAAGGCCTGGGCCGTGCCGAAGCCGTGGGCCGATAATCCCATGGCAAACCCCTTGACCCGATCATCGCGGATGCGCAGCAAGCGGATCATCCAGGGAGCCAGGATGCAGCCGATCGCGCCCGTGAGCAACACCAGGGCCGCCGTGAGCGAAGGCAGGCCACCCAATTTCTCGGACACCCCCATGGCAATGGGCGAGGTGACCGACTTGGGTGCCAGGGAGAGCAATGTGACCCGCTCCGCCCCCATGAAATAGGCTATGGCCACGGCACTCAAGGCCGCCGTCGCCGCCCCCGCCAATCCCGACACCAACAGCGGCCACAGCAGGGCGCGTATCTGCTGACGATTCTCGTAAAGGGGAACGGCCAGTGCCACCGTGGCTGGCCCGAGCAGGAAATGGATGAACTGGGCACCGTCGAAGTAGGTGTCGTAGTCGGTACCGGTGAGCAACAGGATGGTGATGAGGATGCCCATGGAGATCAGCACCGGATGCAGCACGGGGCTGCCCCCCAGGCGTCTGTTGATCCACAGGCTTCCCTGGAACACCACCAGCGTCATGGTCAGCCATAGCAAAGGGCTGGCGGCCAGGAAGGCCCAGATATCCGTGATCTCGTCACCCATCTTCGGCACGTCGACCGCGCAGCCAGATCAGTCGACTGAGCAACAGCATGGTCACGCCCAGCGCCAGGGTGGTGCTCACCACCAGGCCCAGCAGGATCGACAGCCAGTCCTGGGCCACCAGGCCAAAATGGACCATCAGACCTACGCCGGCCGGCACGAACAACAGGGCCAGGTGACCCAATAGCGTGTGACTGGTCTGTCTGAGATGCTCGGGTACGCCACCACGAATCAACAGCGCCCCGAACAGGATCAACATCCCCAGCACCGGCCCCGGGAAGGGCAGATCCAGCCAGAGCACAATCACCTCACCCGCCAGTTGGCAGGTGAGCAGGATGATGATGGCGGTAATCAGCCCGGACAAGGGGTTGCACCATTCATGACTGGAGGTACACGTACGGGCCGTTCGGGAACGGCCCCAGCGGCGTCTCGAACTTCACCGAAGTCGGGTAAAAGGTTGTCCCCTGCATCGCGCGGGCGCTTCTCGAAGCGCCCCTACGACAAACCCCATGCGCATGGGCCGCTCTTCCCCTCATTCGCAGTCGCCGATGCGCTCGCCCGTGATTTCCGTGCGCATGACCAGCGGGCCCATGGGGCTCTCAAGGTTAGCCGTCATCTGGCCTTCCAGGCGATCCCCCATGAACTGCAGTTCAGCACGCATGTCCACTTCCATGCCCTCCTCCGTGCAGACCATGTCATAGGTCATGGTGGTGGAGGTCATGTCCATATTGGTGACTTCACAGTTGTCCTCCACCTGGAGGAAATCCGGCCCCCGGGCCACGTCCTCGGCAGTGATGCATTCCGTGCTGGTATGGGTCTGTTCCGGGAAGGGTGTATCCCCTTCCACGCCGGTCACGTTGGTGAATTCCCACTGCCCGGGTTGCAGATCCAGTTCGTCCGCCTGGGCCGCCAACGGGACCAACAAGACCATGGCGGTGGTCAGCATCAAGGGGCGGATGCGCATGAGCTTTCTCCGAAACATGAATGTCGGGCCATGGTAGCAGCGGGGCCGGACACTGACCACCAAGCCCTGCTCAGGTGATCACCGGATCCGGATCCTTTTCAATATCGAACTGCAACACCGCCAGTGCCTCGTCATACTTGTCCAGCATATCGGTCTGATCGCGCCCACCGATGAAGACATTGGCAATCTCGAAGCTGTACATGTCCTGCCCCTGCAGATCCTTGAGATGCTGCCCGGGCTTGACCGGGATCTTCACGTAGGTACCCGGTTGGCGCTGCCGAAGCTTTTCGATGGCCTTGATACTGGGCACCCGCACCACCTTGCCGCTCTCCACGGTGCGGAACATGAAGTGTCCAGCCACGTTGAATTGCCCCTTGCGCTCCATGGGCTTGGGCTTGCGACCCAGGGCGAGATCCACCATCACCGACAGGTGCGAGACGCCATGCACCTTTTCGAAAATGTCGGTGTGAGCCTGAGACACCCGTGGATTGATTTCCAGGAACCATACCTGGTCGGAGGTCTGATCGTAGAAGAATTCCGCATTGAAGGCCGAATTATCCAGCCCGAACTGCTGCACCACCATGCGGGTCACATCCATCATGCGATGCTGAATCTCCAGCGGCAGTGACGAGGGGTACTCATACCTGGCAAAGGAGGAACTGTCCTGCTCATGTACCGAATCCACCACCCCGTAGATGTGCACACGTCCATTGTGGCTGTACCCCTCCAGGGTACATTGCCAACCGCCGATAGGGCTTTCGGCCACGAAGCTCTCGGGCATTTCGGCAATCTCGGGCGGGGCACCGAAATGTCGCATCAGGTAAAGGAAGGGTTCGCCCATGAACCCCACCTTCTCCCGGCACAGGGGCATCACCGCCTTGAACTGGCGCTCGTCGTTGATCTGGAAGGCGAGATAGGAGCGGAACGACTTGATGGGTTTGATCCAGAACGGCGGTAATAAACCAAGACCTGCATAGGCCTCTTCATCAAAGGGATCAAAGGCCCGGAACTGGGGGATATGCTCCGGGATCACCTTGCGCTGTTCCAGGCGACTCCAATACTTGTTTTCACATTTGAGCACCGACTCCAGAGTGGGCCCGGGCAGGCCAAAGTGCTCGGCGAGGATGGGGGTCATCACCGTACCGGGAAAATCGTAATAGCTGGTGACCGCATCCACCGTGCCACCGAAAGCCTCCATGGTACGAGTGGCCTTATCGATCAGAAACTTGATGTCGTACTGATCCACATTGCGGATATCACTGATATCCAGGGCCGCATGAAACTCGCATTCCTTCGCCTGCGGCAAGCGCTCGAGCTTGTCCCGATTGAAGTCGTCCAGACCAATGATGAAGACATTTTTCTTGGGCACTGTTTGAATTCTCCAAAAAGCGTTGTGTTTACACCAGATCCCGGGGAACGGTCTCGTCCCAAGTCTTGGAAAAGACGCGCACATCCCCCTCATAGGCATCGAGTGTGGCGCGAATGACAAAGCGGGTCCGGGTCGAGGTGAGCACCGTACGCGTGACCGTGCGCACCTCCCAATCGCCGCGGCCGAAGTGGCGTTCGTGGGTCACTTCGCCTCGCAGGGTGTCGTAACGCTCGTTACTGTAGCTATAACGCTCATGGACCTGGCGCCCGAAACTCAGGTCGATATCATCCAGGCGAAGCCGGGGATCATTATTGACCACATCCAGGGCCACCTGGTTGGTGGCCAGGTTATGGATCACGTTCCATTCCCGATGGGCCGGAGCCAGTAAGGTGTTGGGCGGCGTGGGCGCCTGACGGGGCTGGCCCAGGCTGGGCAGGGCCGCGTCATCGGTATCGGAGCGACGCTCCGGCAAACGTAGACGGCAACCCCCGGTATGCAAGGTCAGCCTCACTGGCTCGGGCGCTGGCCACGCCAGAGGCCAATAGGAACTGGAAACGGCAACCCGAATGCGATGTCCGGCCCGGAAACGCTGAGCCACCTCGTTGAGGCGCACCGTGACAGGGTAAGGCCGACCGGGCTCCAACTCAGTTGGGTTTTCGTGGTTCTCGCGGTGGGTGAGGTTCAGGATGCCGAAGGTCACCCGTGTGGCCCGATCATCCGGCGCCAACTCCGAGATGCGCACCGCGACCATGGCCACGGGCTTGTCGGCACTGATTTCCAGATCCATCTCGGCCGCCCCCAGCATCTGTACATCCTCCTCCAAAGGCTGTGTATCAAACACCAGGGCGCCACCATCTTCCAGTCGCTGATCCGAAGGCAGATCGGTGATCTCCGCATAGGAACACCATTTGCCGGCAAACAGACCCACGCTCAGGGGGCTCTGAATGGTCACCGTATCCGACTCGCCCATGTCATCCTCCGCTGGGACAAGACGCCCATTATGGAGATGGTATTCCCGTGAGCGAATGGCCGGACTGGGCCAGTGCGGCTCAGCCACCCAGCCCCCCGTTGTCTCGGGCAACAAGGGGTTGCGACGGTCATGCATCCAGACTCGCAGCATGGGGTCCTGCTCCACCTGCCGGTCGATGCCCTTGAGCCAGTGATCCCACCAGCGCACGCATTCCCCCAGGAAGTCGATGGTGGGTCCTGGCCCCCCCATGTGAGGGTATTTATGGCCCCAGGGGCCCACCAGGCCACGACGCGGCCCCTTCAGATGACGCATGAGACGGAACACGGTATTGGAATAACCATCGGCCCATCCGCTGACCGCCATCACGGGGACCTGGATGGCGTCGTAGTCCTCGCACACCGAGGCATGACGCCAGAAGTCGTCGCGGCGTTGGTGCTGCAGCCAGTTGTGAATCCACAGACCACTGCCCTCAAGCCGCTCCAGCCACATATCGCGCCAGCGCTCCCCCACCACCAAGGGGTCGGGCGGGCAGGAGTTAAAGCCAAACATGGTGGAGGCCCAGGAAAGGTTATCAGTGAGCAGGCAACCGCCCATGTAGTGCACATCGTCAGCATAGCGGTCGTCCGAGGAGCACACGGAGATCACCGCGCCCAGTTCCGGCGGCTGCAATGCGGCCAATTGCAGCCCATTGAAGCCGCCCCAGGACAATCCGAACAACCCCACCTTACCGGAGCACCAGGGTTGAGCAGCAATCCAGCTCAGGATCTCCAGGCCATCATCCAGTTCCTGCTGCAGATACTCGTCGCGAAGGATGCCTTCGGAATCGCCGCTGCCGCGGATGTCCACCCGCACGCCAGCGAAGCCCTGAGCGGCAAAAAAACCATGGATTTCCGCATCCCGCAGCGCCTTATGGTCCCGCTTTCGGTAGGGAATGTATTCCAGTACCGCCGGCACGGGATGCGCCTCAGCATCTTCCGGCAACCAGATCTGCGCTGCCAGTCGGCAGCCGTCCGCCATGGTAATCCAGGTGTTTTCGATCACTCTGACGGGCTGATCGGAATCCGCGGTGCTCATAGAGGTGTCCTTTTGACAGATGGCGTATCGCAGGTCGTGTAATGGGTATCTTACCGTTCCTTCGGGCCCATGGCACTGCAGGCCCTCAGGCGATATGATCAGAGGCATCGACCACAACAGGCAGTCTGATCAGGAGCCAGGGAGGCCCAGCCATGTCCATGCTCGCATTCGATTCACATTCTCACGTCAAGCGCCTGATGGCCGCCGGCTTCACCGAGGCCCAGGCCGAAGCGCAAACGCAGGCCTTACTGGATCTGCTGGAGAATCGGCTTGTCACCAAGGATGACATCCGCCACCTGGCAACCAAGGATGACCTGCACGACCTGGAGTCGTCCCTGCGTCAGGACATAGGAACCCTGGAATCTTCCCTGCGCCAGGACATGACCACCCTGGAATCGTCCCTGCGCCAGGGCATGGCAGCAATGGAATCCTCCCTGCGCCGGGATCTCGCCAGCCGCGAGGATCTGAAGAACATGGATAGCGCGCTGCGAAAGGACATGGAAGGTGTCAAGATCGCCCTGCAGAAGGATATCCAACTGCTTTCCAACCGGCTCACAATCAAGTTGGGCAGCATTATGGTCGCCGGCATCACGATCCTTGCAGCCATGC
The DNA here is from genome assembly GCF_022227565.1 of Ectothiorhodospira sp. 9100. Taxonomy (NCBI): domain Bacteria; kingdom Pseudomonadati; phylum Pseudomonadota; class Gammaproteobacteria; order Chromatiales; family Ectothiorhodospiraceae; genus Ectothiorhodospira; species Ectothiorhodospira sp. 9100. Next base: position 18,543 of record NZ_JAJNAN010000001.1, on the reverse strand, counting down.
AATTCATCTGATCCCCAGGAGAGAACTCAGGCAAGACTCTGGTAAGTGTCAATGTCCATGGCGCCGATCGCTGACCTTACAACCTAAGGGGGACGTGTCTATACTCGAAAGAGTTCAATCCACGGAAAAACCGCACAGCAGGAAAGGCGCCGCTTATGGTCAAAGCCCAATCCAGGACACTCATCAAACGTCCGCTGGAGCAGGTATTCAGTTTCATTGTGGATGATTTCATTCGCAACTACCCGCGCTGGTCACCCGAGGTCAAATCCCTGTGTGCACTCACCAGCGGTCCGCTGCGACCGGGTTGGACGGGACGTCAGGTGCGCGTGGACCAGGGGCGGCGTACCGAAACGGAGTTTCGTGTGGTCACACTGGAGCCCGGGGCACGAATCTCCTTTCGCGGCACCACCGACCCGTACCGCATCGACTACGAGTTCAAACCCCGCGATGGGCATACCGAACTCACCTTTACGTTTGAATTGGCCAAGTTGGGTTTCGCGATGCGGCCTTTCGAAAAGCTCATCCGCATTGCTGTACAGGAAGGTACCGACAGAACCGCACGAAACATCAAGGGTCTGGCCGAGACCGAGCTGGAACCCCTCAGCCCGACCCCACCTCCAAGCTGGAATTGATTCTCATACCGGAGCCACCGCACCATGCAGTTCACCGCTGAAAAAGACCCGGGCCTGATCCCGTCCGTGCTGGCCCAGATCCTGGACACCTGCGTCAACGGCGTAACCCTGTCGGACCCGGATCAACCGGACAATCCCATCGTTTATGCAAACTCGGTCTTCGAGCAGCTCACCGGCTACAACCAGGAGGAGATCCTGGGACGCAACTGCCGTTTCCTGCAGGGCGAGGAACATGATCAGCCGGGGCTTGACGAGATCCGCAAGGCCTTGGCTGAGCACCGGCAGGTAGAGGTCACCCTGCGCAATTACCGCAAGGACGGCTCACTGTTTCACAACCGCCTGAACATCCGCCCGCTGTTTGATTCCGAAGGACGCCTGATCTATTACCTGGGGGTGCAGTACGACGTCACCGACCTGATGGAAGCCCAGGCGGAGGTGGCCCGACTGGAAGGTCTGCTGAAGAAAGAATCTGGCCAGGCCTGACCCCTGCGCCAGAGCCCATCGCCGCCGATCGCCATGACTTTGAACTGGGCGGTGTACGCCCGGACCTATCTATTCATGGAGGCCAACCTGACCCGTCTGCCCGTCCCGGACTCAGGCCACCCGGAGATCATCGCCCGGTTCACTCTGGAGTAGAGAGAGGTTTGGAGTCGGGCGTGGCGAAGGTTACTCAAGCCATGTGTCCATCTCCGCCAGAAACCCTTCCATATCCAGCGGCTTGGTAAGATGCCCCTGAAAGCCCGCTTCACTGAGCTTGGCTGAATCCCGTTCCGAGGCATAGGCCGTCAGCGCCAGCACCGGAATGCCGGATGTCTCAGGGTGCTGTTTCAGGCAGTTGAGCACTTCAAAACCATCCATATGAGGCATATTGATATCCATGAGGATCAAATCCGGTTTTTGTGCGCGGGCCAGTTCCAGCCCTGTTCCCGAGGTGTGGGCGCTGATGATCCGGATGCTCCGACGCCGCCGTTTGAGGATCTGCTCCACCAGGTGGAGGTTGGAGGGATTGTCATCCACGTAGAGCACGGTACGGCTCACCTGATCCGTTGCCCCACTCTTCGGATCAGGGGCGCTCAACAGGGGGTGGGCCGACGAGATTTCCAGGATGTCATCGTCGGCCACGGGCAGCTCGATCCAGAAAGTGCTGCCCTCATCCGGAGTACTGGTCACGCCGATCTGCCCCCCCATGGCCTGGACCATGCTGCGGGACAACGACAGTCCGATGCCGGTCCCCTCCATCCCGGTGGCATCCGCCCCCAGCCGGTTGAAGGGCTCGAATAACTGGGCCTGTCGGGCCTCGCTGATTCCAGGACCGGTATCTTCAACACTGATACGCAACGTGGCGTCGGCCTCGTTCAGTTGATAGCCCAGTTGCACACGACCGCCATCCCGATTGTATTTCACCGCATTGGATAACAGGTTGATGAGCACCTGCTTGAGTCGCACCCGATCCGCTCTCATCCGGCGACCCGCGGCCTCTCCCATGTCCACAACGATACCCCGCTGATCCGCCAGGGGCATCACCAGGTGCACACATTCGTCCACCACCTCTTCCAGCCCGAGGTTCTCGGGGGATAAATCCATGCGCCCCGATTCCACCTTGGCCAGATCCAGCACCTGATTGATGAGGGCCAACAGATGCCGTCCTCCCTTGAGGATCTCCTCCAGATTTTCCTTCTGCTCCTCGCTCAGGCTGGGATCGGCTTCCAATAGTTGCGAGAAGCCCAGGATGGCATTCATGGGGGTACGTAACTCGTGGCTCATGGCGGACAGGAATTCCGATTTGGCCCGATTGGCGTGCTCGGCTTCGTCCTTGGCCTGGCGCATGGCCGTCTCGGCACGCTTGATCCCCGAGACATCCACGTGGCTTACCACCACATGTCTGGGATGCTCTGTCTCATGCTGCAGCGACGAGACCCGCAGGATGTAGTAATCATCCCCCATCTGATAGTCCGCCTCGTAGGCATCCCGGCTGCCCGAGAGGACTCCACGGATACCCTCAACGATCGGCCGAACGCCCTCCTCCCCCTCGGCAATGGCCCGATCACAGATCGCCAGGTAGTTCACGCCTTCCGCCACATGGCCGTCATCCCCTCCGTTCCGCCGGGCGAAATCCCGCCAGGCGCGGTTGACCGTAATGATCTCGCCGCGATAATCCAGCACGCAAATACTGGACCGGAGAGAATCAATGATGGACTGGGTAAAAAGTAGATCCTGTTGTTCGCGGTCGCGCAGTGCCTGTTCGGCGCGCTTACGCCGGGTGATGTCCCGATTGACCGCCCGACGCCCCAGGTATTCGCCCCCCTCGCCCACCACCGGCAGGCATTCATGCTCGATCCAGCGTTCCTCACCATTGCGATGATGGATGCGAAACTCCATCTGATGGCGTGGCAGCGAGGCACCATCCGCGGCGATTTCATCCATGTGGGACTGCCAGCGAGCAGCATCCTCGGGGGGCATGATCCGCTTGAGCAGATCCCGGTCCTTGAGGAAATCCTGCCGGGTGTAGCCACTCACGGTCTCGCAGCCGGGGGAAACGTACTTGAGGGTTCCATCGGCGCCATACCAGTAATCCCAATCCGGCGAATAGTCGGCGGCGATACGGTAGCGCCGCTCACTGGCACCGAGGGCCTGCAGGGCGGCCTCCAGACGGGCCTCTGCATCCTTGTGAACGCTCAGATCCACCAACACACAGGCGAAATCAGACTCCCGACCTTCGCGCCCCGGGAGCCGATGCACATGCAGATCCCCCGGAAAGACGCGTCCCTCCTGATGCCTGAGTTCGATGTCCCGGAGCACGGCCTCACCCTCGCGTCCCGCCTCCTGGAGGGTGCGATTCACTTGATCGAGCCCCTGCACATGGAACAGACGCCGTAGCAATTGTCCGCGCATCTGCTGGGTGGATAGGCCGAACTGTTCCACGGCCCGTTGGTTGGCATCCAGGATAATGCCGGCGGGGTCCACCACCAGGGCCGCCAGGGGCAGGCCGTGAAACAGGGCGGAGTAGCAGCCCTGAAGCTTCCATGAAGTCAGCTGACTCTCGCGCAGTTCAGCGTTCTGGGTTTCCAACTCCACCTGATAGGTACGCAGGGTCTCTGTGAGCCGAGCCAGGTCCACCTCGCCTGAAACGAGCATGCGCTCCGCCAGGTCGAAGTCGCCTGTCTTCAGGGCCTGTGCCGCCCGTTCCCTGACGCGCTTGTTCTGCCTGTCATCGGGTTCGTTCATGTGTGGATTGCCTTTTGCTGCCTTGCAGCATTCTGACACCTGCAAGCCCTCGGAGCTAGCTGGACTCGAAGAAATGGTAACGATTCCTGCCCGATGCCTTCGCCTGGTACATGGCCTGATCCGCATGCCGTAAAAGCGTATCCGGGTCGGCCTCATCCTGGGGATAAAACGTCACACCCACGCTGGCGGAAATCTCCAGTTGCTCACCTTCGATCATGACCGGCTCCGCCACCGCCTCCAGTAACCGGGAGAGGGCCTGATCCGCTTCTACCATGGTATGCAGGTTGTTGAAAAGAATGACGAATTCATCTCCACCCAGACGTGCCAGGGTATCGTCGACTCGCAGCAGCTTGCGCAGGCGTGCCGTGATCGCCAACAGCAGTTGATCCCCCATGGCGTGACCATGACGATCGTTGATGGGCTTGAAGCCGTCCAGATCCAGGTAGCAGATCGCCAGGGGCCCCCCATCGCGCCGACTTCGCGCGATGGCCTGCTCCATCCGGTCGGCCAGTAGACGTCGGTTGGGCACCCCGGTCAGCGGATCATAATGGGCAATCCTGTCCAGTTCCATCTGATGCTTGCCGATGCGCTCGATAAGGTCATTGAAAGCGCCAACCACCTGACCGAGTTCATCGTAACGATGCAGGCGGGGAACAGCCAAAGGACTGAATGGACCCGCGGGAGATTGCCGGGTCTGGATAGAGAGATCCCGCATGGGAATGGCAATGGATCGGGTGAGAAACACCAGCAATCCGCCCATCACCAGCAGAATGAGCACAGCAAGCATGGACACGGTACGGATCAGGATGGACGCATCCTGGCCGGCACCCGTCGTACTCATGACAATGCCGATATCCTCCACTACTTGATCCGGCTTGAGATGCCGCCAGGCCACGCGGCATGTATCCAGCATCACAATCTGTTCGGGATCGCCGATGGGAACCTCTTCCAGACGGGCAATTTGCAAGGCCGCCTCCGATGGACCGGGAAACAATTGCCCATCCAGGACCAGCCCCACGCCGGTCAGATTGGCCCGTGCCCGCATCTCCGTGAATACGGAAATCCGGTCCGAGAGCGCCACTAACCCGAGCAACTGTCCCACTGCCCGGCCCGACTCCGGATCCCTAAAACTCCCCTGAGTGACCAGCGCCATGATCGACTCCCCCTCCCCCGTCTCGACCACAACGAGACCGCTGGGGCTGGCCATGGTGGTATCCGCTTGCTGTGCAAGCCATCGCAGCAATGGACCACGATTCCGCAAGGCAAAACCACTCGCGACCCAGGGGACCTTACCCTCTCGGGCGATCACCAGGGCATCAAAAAGGCTGCGCCCCTGGAGGCGATCGTGAACGGTGAGCAGATGCATGGCCGTTTCAGGATCATCAGCATGCACTGCCTGGCGCAAGGCTGGAAATCTCAAAAGCTCGCTGGTCGCCCGCTCAGCGGATTCGATCTCCTTATCCAGGATCAGGGAGGCAATGGCGGCACTGCCATCAAAACTCCGATGCACCTCATGAAGGTTGGCCTGATGAGCCCCCTGAATGGTCAGCATCACCGCCAGGCCGGCAATCAGGATCATGGCCAGCCCCACAGCCAGGACGATGGTCCGGGTCAGGGTGGGGCGACAGAGCTGGGTTCTGAGCGCAGCGAACATCATCTCCGTAAGCCCTAGTGACTCGTCCAATCGGGCACGCCAGAGTAACGGAAGGCCCGCTGCATCAACTGTTCCAGTGCCTCGGGCGGGGTATCACGCGTGACCAGTTGCATCCCTCCTGAGTAAATCTGTGGTACGTCGTGCCCCAGGCCACGCACCTGGAGTGACACGGCCTCGGCCATGGCCACACCCGCGTCATCGTTCAAACGCATGACCGTTGCCGACAGGGCGCCTTCCTGGATGGCACGCAACTCCGCGCTACCGCCGCCCCAGCCGGTCACTTCCACGTCGGTCCGCCCCTCGGCGGCAAGAGTGCGTATCGAGGTGAGGGCCGTATCCGTGGTGCAGGCATAAATAAAGCTCAAATCAGGGTAGCGTGCCAGGGCATCCAGCGTCGCCTTCTCCGCAATATCCACATCCTGATCGGTCAGGTAGGTGTCCCGTAGTCGTGGTGCAGGCACTTCCATGAGGGATCGGGTCAGAAGATCCCCTCGAGCACGGCTGACATAGCCATCCGTGCCATAGAGCACCACAATCTCATCCCCTTCCTCAGCCTGGGCACGAATATGTTCCAGCAAAAGGCGCGAGCCTTGAAGATGATCGAATCCCACATACAAAAGCGGCTGAAGACCATTCCAGGCACGCACGGGTGTGGTGATGTTCTGCAGAATGATGTGGGGTCCGTCGACACCGGGGGTTCGCGCCAGCAATCGGTCAATCAAGGCCGTGTGCGTGGGGGTATCCAGGGTATAGACCAGGAAGTCCGGGCTCTCGGCCAGTGCTGCACGCAACTGCTCCGCCTGCAGGGCAGCCTGATCCCGCGTGGAGCCGCTGAAAAACACCTGCAGATCCAGAGGCAGATCCAGTTCGCGGGCTCGCCTCTCGAAGGCTACCAGGTTACGCCTCCAATAATCGGAAATCTCCAGTCCCGGATAGATCACGGACACCCTCACCGGGGCGTCCGGCCTCTGTTCGGCGGGTATCGGGATGCCAGGCCCAGTCACCCGGCGATCAAAGGCCTCCATCAACGGACGCTGCTCGGCATGCCGTTCCAGAAAGACCTCCATCGGCCAGTATTCGCGCAGATCCTGCGCGCCCGCGGACACCCCGACGCCCAACACCATCAGCGCCAGGCCACATCGCTCCAGGAAGCCTCTGCCCTTCTGCATCGAACACCTATCCCCGCAGGGTGACACGCCCCTATAGTAAAGCAACCCTACGCATTTGACAGACCACCAGGTCGGTCAAAGGGATCGGCTCAAGGCGCCCGACCCCGGCTCAGTGGCGCCAGAAAGCCGGCGTCAGCAGGACCAGCAGGGTAAAGACTTCCAGGCGACCCAGCAGCATGGCAAACATCAGCACCCATTTAGCCAGATCACTGATGGCTGCAAAATTCTCCGCCACCGCACCCAGACCCGGGCCCAGATTGGTGATGGTGGCCGCCACTGCCGAAAAGGCCGTCACCTGATCCAGGCCAGTCGCCATCAAGGTGAGCATCATCAGGGCAAACAGGGCAATGTAGGTAGCGAAAAAGCCCCACACCGCATCGATCACCCGATCCGGCACCGGCTTACCCCCCACCTTGATGGGGACCAGGGCCTGGGGATGCACCAGACGAATCACCTCCCGGTAGCCCTGCTTGATCAGCAACATGAAGCGTATCACCTTGATGCCACCGCCAGTGGACATGGCGCAGCCACCAATGAACGCGGCCATGACGAGAAGCACCGGCAGGAAGATTGGCCAGTTGGCGAAGTCATCCGTGGTGAACCCAGCCGTCGTACCGATGGAAACGGCCTGAAAGACGCCATGATGCAGGGCATCTCCCCACTGGTCGAAATGCTGCTGGATGACCAGGGTAACCACCACGACAACCATCAATATGCCCATGATACCCAGAAACCAGCGAACTTCAGGCTCTTTGAGATAATGGGTCAACGATCGAGTACGCCAGGCCATGAAGTGCATGGCAAAGTTGATGCCGGCAATGAGCATGAAGACCACGCAAATCATGGAGATCACCGGGCTGTCAAAGTGCCCGATGCTGGCGTCATGGGTGGAAAAACCACCGATGGCCACGGTGGAAAAGCTATGGCCGATGGCGTCGAAAGCGTTCATCCCCGCCAACCAGTAGGCCGAAGCACAAGCCACCGTGAGCGTCAGATAGATGTACCAGAGGGCCTTGGCCGTTTCAGCGATGCGAGGGGTGAGCTTGGTGTCCTTGACCGGTCCCGGGGTCTCGGCTCGGTAGAGCTGCATGCCCCCCACCCCGATCATGGGCAGGATGGCAACCGCCAGGACGATGATGCCCATTCCCCCCAGCCACTGCAGTTGCTGTCGATAGAAACGGATGGATTCCGGCAGGTCATCGATACCCACCAAAACCGTGGCGCCGGTGGTCGTGAGCCCGGACATACTCTCAAAGGCTGCATCGGTGAATGACACGGATGGGGCCTGAGACAGTGTGAGCGGCAAGGCGCCGGAAAGGCCCAGCACCGTCCAGAACAGCACCACAATGAGAAAACCATCCCGGGTACGCAGATCCTGACGGGACCGACACACCGGCAGCCAGAGCAACAGCCCCAGGGCCAGCAACACACCGAAAGACACGATAAACGGCAAAAGACCGCCGTCGTCATAGATCAGCGAGACGATGGCGGGAGGCAGCATGGTACCGCTGAAAAGCATCAGTAACAGCCCGACGACGCGCAGCACGGAGGCCCAATGCATGAAAAAACCCGGGTGGTGAACGGGCGCATAATGTACGCCACCGCAGCCGCCCGGGCAAAGGCAGTGGCACCACCGACCGAGGCATTTCGTCCGCCCGACGCGCTTGACCCCGGCTCAACTCACGACTAGGGTAAAAAAGCAAGACATCGTCCCAACCGACTTCAGGCAGGCCTGTTCAGGGCATGCGTGCAACAGCCCTGCCATGGCGTGACGGTCACCCGGTGGCCCAAGGAGCGTGACTTGCCCCGATCCCCTCAACATTTCGGTCCTGCCACGCCCGTCCTCCTGGCGGCCCTCTGTGGTGTGCTGACCCTGCTTCTCCCTCCCCTCCTGGCCAGCGCCCCAAAACCTGACCTGGAGAGCACTTCGGATCTGGCGCGAGCGGGCTATTATCAGCTGCGCTGGTCTCTGGATGAGGGGGAGGTGGATCGTTTCCGCCTGGAGGAGGCCACGGCCGATGATTTCTCCGACGCCCGGATCTTCTATGAGGGAGCCGATGGGGCCACGGTGATCAGTGGCCGCAGCAACGGGACCTTCCATTACCGAGTGCGGGCCCGGATGGAGGATGGGAGTCAGACCGAATGGAGTGACGCGCAACGCGTGAAGGTCAAGCACCATTCCATCGCTCAGGCCTTTGGGATCTTCACCCTGGGAGGCCTGGTCTTTGTGGCCACCGCCGGCATCATCGCCTTCGGCACTCGGGCCAACCGGATCCTCCCCGAGGACTCGTGACCCCGACCCGATTACATTCAGGGGCCGCCCGCTGGCGGGCCCGGCATGAGGAGCGCCTATGAGCATCCAGGAAACCGCCATCCTGGAGCCAGGAATCGCCTGGCTGCTGATTGCCCTGTTCACCGCACTGTATGTGGGGCTGGGCTGGTTTTTTGGCCGTAAGGATAAGGAGCTGGATCAGTTCGTCCTGGCCGGTCGCAAGGTGGGACTGGCTGTGGGAACCGCCACCGCCATGGCCACCTGGGTGACCAGCAACACCACCATGATGGCGCCCCAGCTGGCCTATCAGATGGGTATCTGGGGCATGGTGGGCTATTCCCTGGGTGCGGTCGGGCTGATCCTGTTTGCGCCCCTGGCCAAGCGCATCCGCACCCTCATGCCCCATGGCTACACCAGCGGAGACTTCGTGCGCCTGCGTTATGGCAACCTGGCCTGGCGGGTCTTTCTGGGCATTTCCATATTCTATAGTTTCGGCTGGCTGGTCAGCCTGGGCATGGCAGGCGGCGTGCTGACCCATGCCCTCTCCGGGATTCCCTATTGGCAGGGAATGAGTGTCATCCTGGCCGCCTGTGTGTCCTATACCCTCATTGGCGGTTTCCGGGCGGTCATCGGCACCGACTTCATTCAGTCCATCCTGATCCTCATTGGCCTGGTCATCCTGGCGTGGATGGTCATTGGCCGCATCGGCTTCGATGAGATCCACTTCAGCCTTGAGCGGGAACGCCCCGAACTACTCAGCCTCATGATGCCGGCGGCCATCATGTTCCTGTTCAATAACCTGCTGTTCGGCATGGGGGAAATCTTCCATTCCAATGTCTGGTGGACGCGTGCCTATTCGTTCCGCGAGGGCGTGGGTTTATGGGCCTACCTGCTGGCCGGCCTGTTCTGGGCCCCCATTCCCATTGTTGCTGGCTTCATTGCCCTGGCCGGTCCAGCCCTGGGGACAAACATCCCGGCAGCCGATATGGTGGGACCCATCATTTCCTCCGAGCTGCTGGGCCTGGCAGGGGCCGTCATCGTGCTGATCATGGTGTTTGCCGCCCTGGCTTCCAGCCTGGACTCCCTGCTGGCAGCCACTGCCATGCTGGTGGTACGGGACATCTATTACCGTCACCTGCGTCCTCAGGCCACGGCCGATCATCTGCGCGATGCCACCAAGGTGACCATTCTGCTCCTGGGGGTCGTCACCTGGCTGCTGTGTCTGCCGCGCATCACCACCCTGGCAGAGCTGCTGCACTTTACCGGTGCGTTCGTGGCCAGCACCATCTGGCCCATTGCCGCCGGCCTGTACTGGCGCCGAACCAACCGCTGGGGTGCCACGCTGGCGATGGTGGCCGGTAGCGCGGCCGGCATCACCGCTTATTTCCAGATCGGATTCTACGTGGGGGCACTGGTGGGTGCGGCGGTTTCCATGGTGGTCGTGCTACTGACCACCTGGATCAGGCCCCAGGAATTCGATTGGGAACAGCTTAAAGAAGCCCCACCAACACATTGATCAACCGGGGTGAACCTCATGGCATCTGTCGAATTTCTTTCCATCATCGTCACTGTGGCGACCCTCATCACCACGCTGTGCATCTTTGTCCTGATCGGCCTGGTGATCAGGGACTGGCGCAATGGCACCCTCTGGTAGCAGGACCCTTTCGTTGTATCCCACTGCCCGTGCAGGATCATGGACTGGTCCGAGTGAAACCGTCTTTCATCCAATCCGCGTCATAAGGGCATATCCAGCACGATTCTTGCGTAAATATTCACTCAAAATGGATTTCCTCCAATCCGCGTGAGATGCGACCTCCCCGGGCCTCAAGGGCGGCGCGGGGAGGCCACCAGGCAACCCAGGGAGTAGCCCCCACATGACGCGCATTCCCTTGCGCTACCTAACAGTCCTGATCCTGCTGGTGTTCATCACCCTGAGCAGCCTGCTGGCTTATCGATTCGGCCTCAACGCCGCTGCCAATCATGTGGAAACCTCAGAGTCGCGCCACCTGGAGGCCCTGGCCCAGCGCTTGCGAGATCATGCTCAGGATATGGTGGAATGGGGTGAACGCGCTCGCCTGCAACAAACACTGCAATCCATGAGCGAGGGGCGCGACATCAATCTGGCCGTGATCCTGGACGCGCAAGGACACATCCTGGCCGGGCTGGATGCTCAATACGTGGGGGCCCCCTGGGGCGCCCTTACCCCGCATCGCCTGAATCCGGCCCACTATACCGACCTATCGGTTGCCACCTGGCTCGGGGACACGGACCGTGTCGGAAAAGTTTTCACTAGTGAATCCCGCAATACCCTCCTGGCCCTCTTCCCCATCACCCTGGCATCCGCCGCTTCCGGCGTCGACACGCAACCCCCCTCGGGAGGGGTGATACTGATTCAACTGGACCTGATGCCAGCAAAGGCAGCAGCCCGCGACAACGTGCGCGAACTCGTACTGCAGTTCATGGGCTTCCTGGTCCTGCTAGCGACCCTTGGGCTGTTCTTCTTTCACTGGACGGTGATCAAGCGTGTTGAGCGCCTGGCTCAGGCCACGCGCCAGTTTGCCGAAGGTGACCTGAATACCCGCAGCGGCGTGACCGGAGGTGACGAACTGGCGGATCTGGGGCGCACGTTCGATCAGATGGTCACCCGCATCGCCGAGAGCCAGCAGACCCTGCGGGAGCGTGACCAACGGCTGCTTCGGGCTCAGCGCACGGCCCGCATCGGCACCTGGGAGATGCATTTGCCCGAGCAGTCATTCTTTTGGAGCGACGAGATTTCCCGCCTGCTGGGCGTTGCTCCCACGGAAGGCCATTTCAACTATGAAAGCTTCATGGCACGCATCCATCCGGATGACCTGGAAGCCGCTCGCCAGTCCGACCGCAAGGCCATGGAGGAGGGCATTGCCGGGGAACTGGACTACCGCATCATGGCAGCTGACGGGAACCTGCGCCACGTTCATGAACAGACGCAGGTGATCCGCCGGCCCGATGGGCAGATCCGCGCCGTGATCGGTACCGTGCAAGACATCACCGAGCGCAAGCGGGCCGAGGAAGCCATGTTCAATGCCAAGGAGCGGGCCCAGGTCACGCTGGACTCCATCGGTGATGCCGTGATGACCACGGATGCCGACGGACGCGTGGACTACCTCAACCCGGCGGCCGAGGCGCTCACCGGCTGGCCATTGATGGAAGCCTGTGGCAAGCGCCCGGACGAGATGTTCCAGTTGATCAATGAAACCAGCGGTGCGACGGTTCGCACACCGCTGCACGCCTGCCTGAGGGAGGGTCGCAGCGTCGGGCTGGCCAATCACATGGTGATGATCACCCGGGATGGTCGCACCCGCGCCGTCGAGGACTCCGCGGCACCGATTCGGGACCGCCAGGGGACCACCATTGGAGCCGTACTGGTCTTCCATGATGTCACTCAACCCAGACAGCTGGCCCGCAAGCTCTCCTGGCAGGCCACCCATGACCCCCTCACCGGACTGTTCAACCGGTTTGAATTCGAACGCCGCCTGCAGGTGGCGCTCAAGCAGGCCCGTGAAATCAACGCCCACCACGCCCTGCTCTACATGGACCTGGACCAGTTCAAGGTCGTCAACGACACCTGCGGGCATGTGGCCGGAGACGAATTGCTCAAGCAGTTGGCCTTCACTCTGCTGGCCAAGATCCGTGACTCCGACATGCTGGCCCGCCTGGGCGGTGACGAATTCGGAGTGCTGCTGGAGAACTGCCCGCGCGACAAGGCCCTGGAGATTGCCGATCATCTGCGCCAGACAGTGCGTCAATTCCGGTTCGTATGGCAGGGGCGGGTCTTCGAGGTGGGCATCAGCATCGGCGCGGTCATGCTGGAGTCCACTGCCGAGGACATGAACGCGGTACTCAGCGCCGCCGACATGGCCTGCTTTGCGGCCAAGGAACGCGGTCGTGATCGCATCCACGTCTACCATCCCAATGATCAGGAACTCATCCAGCGACACGGGGAGATGGAGGCCGTCTCCCGGATCAACCAGGCCCTGGCCGACCAGCGATTCCGGCTTTATGTGCAGCCCATCATTCCCGTTGCCAGCCAAAAGCATCCTCCCCATCAGGAGATCCTGCTGCGCATGCTGGATGAGGATGGCCGGGTGATCATGCCGGGTGCCTTTATTCCCGCGGCCGAGCGCTTCGGGCTGATGCCGGCGGTGGATCGCTGGGTGGTGCATCATTTCTTCAGCCAGTTTGCTCACATCCTGAAGGAAGATCCCCGCAACGAGTCCACTTCCGAAGGCACGGTCTACGCCATCAACCTCTCCGGCGCCTCATTGAATGATGAACAACTTCCCGGCTTTGTCATCCAGCAACTGGAGCGCTACCAGATCCCGGCATCGCGCATTTGTTTCGAGATCACCGAAACCGCCGCCATTGCCAACCTGAACCGGGCCGGGCTGTTCATGAATCAGCTCCGCCAGCGGGGATGCCGTTTCGCACTGGATGACTTTGGTACCGGTCTGTCCTCTTTTACCTATCTCAAGCAACTGCCGGTGGATTACCTCAAGATTGACGGCAGTCTGGTCAAGGATATCGCCCGGGACCCCATCGATCGTTCCATGGTGGATGCCATTGCCCGCATCGGGCGGGTCATGGGGCTGCACACCATTGCCGAATTTGTGGAAGACGACGCCGTACTGGCGACCCTGGCCGAACTGGGGGTGGATTTTGCCCAAGGCTACGGCATCGCCCGACCCGCTCCCCTGTCCATGGCAACGCCCTTTAACGGCCCCCCTCACCAGCGATCCGCCCCGACGTCCTCGCATCGCCCCTCTCTGAATGAGATGGCACAATCCCGTTTGCCAAACACGGAGGTTTGATGTATCTTTGCGCACCTTGTCAGGCGCGGTCTGCCGCAGCCCTGAAACAGGCACCCTCAAGGCCCGGACATACCGGCCAGGGTGACGCACTTTGGAGAGGTGGCCGAGCGGTCGAAGGCGCACGCCTGGAAAGTGTGTATACGGTAACCCCGTATCGAGGGTTCGAATCCCTCCCTCTCCGCCAATATTGCATGAAAGAGCCACCGCTGTGCCGGTGGCTCTTTTGTTTGGGCAATACCCGTCAAAACCTTCCCACGCGAAGGCGCGTGCACCCATAAAAAAGCTTGATCCCGCGCAGTTAAAGCGATAATCCCCTGTTGCTGCCTTGCAACACATCCCCCGATGTAAGACTATCCGCCCGTTTGACCATCGTATTTATACCTGGATAAAAAACGATAAGGGTATATCCATTCTTCTCTGCATAAAGCGGGAGCATTTATGGAACAAAGCACCATCGACCGCATCAAGGCGGACCCAAACTTCCAAAGGCTGGTGAAAAAGCGCTCACGCCTGGCTTGGATCCTGAGCTTCGCCATGCTCATCGTGTACTACAGTTTTATCCTGCTGGTGGCCTTCCTGCCCGACGTTCTGGCCATGCAGCCCTTTGGTGACAGCATCATCACCTTGGGCGTACCCATGGGCGTGGGCATCATTCTGTTTGCCTTCCTGCTGACGGGCATTTACGTGTACAAGGCCAACACCGAATTTGACCGGCTTACCGCCGCCGTGAGGGAGCACGCCGAATGAAACCGCTCATGATCCTTATCTTCATAGCCCTGCTGCTCACTTCCGGAACAGCCATGGCCCAGACGGCGGAAGTCACCGAAGCGGTCGGGGGCAGCAGCTGGACTTCCAGCATCATGTTCATTGTCTTCGTGATCGGCACCATGGGTATCACCTACTGGGCCTCGCGCCGCACCAAGACAGCCTCGGATTTCTACACCGCGGGCGGTGGCATCACCGGCTTCCAGAATGGTCTGGCCATCTCCGGTGACTATATGTCGGCCGCCTCGTTCCTGGGCATCACCGCCCTGGTGTATACCTCCGGGTTCGATGGACTGATCTATTCCATCGGCTTCCTGGTGGGCTGGCCGGTGATCATGTTCATCATGTCCGAACGGCTGAGAAACCTGGGCAAGTTCACCTTCTCCGATGTGGTGTCTTTCCGCTTCCAGCAGGTGCCCATCCGGGTGTTTTCAGCCTTTGGGGGCATCACCATCGTCCTGCTTTATCTGATCGCCCAGATGGTGGGAGCCGGCGCACTGGTTCAGACCCTGTTTGGCATGAGCTTTGAGGCCGCTGTCATCATCGTCGGCATCCTGATCATCGGCTACGTGACCTTCGGCGGCATGCTGGCCACCACCTGGGTGCAGATCATCAAGGCCGTGCTGCTGCTCTCTGGCGCCACTTTTATCGCCGGCATGTCCCTTTACTTCTATGGCTTCAGCCTGGAAGGCCTGTTCCAGGCGGCTGCCGACCGTCATGCCTTGGGTGAGGATATCTTTGCGGTGGGCGGCCTGGTCAGCGATCCCATCTCGGCCATCTCACTCGGTATCGCCCTGATGTTCGGTACCGCGGGTCTGCCGCACATCCTGATGCGTTTCTTCACGGTGCCCAGCGCCAAGGAGGCGCGCAAGTCAGTCTTCTTCGCCACCGGCTTCATCGGTTATTTCTACGTGCTGACCTTCATCATTGGCATGGGCGCCATCGCCTTTGTCATGGGCAATCCGGCTTATTTCGATGAGACCGGTCGCATGTTCGGCGGTGATAACATGCCGGCAGTCCATCTGGCCCATGCCCTGGGCGGTGACCTGTTCCTGGGCTTCATCTCTGCGGTGGCTTTCGCCACCATCCTGGCGGTGGTGGCCGGTCTCACCCTGGCGGGTGCCTCGGCCATCTCCAACGACCTGTATGCCAACGTGATCAACAAGAACGCCACCAACCAGCAGGAGATGCGCGTCTCCCGGGTGGCCACGATCATCCTGGGCATCATCGCCGTGCTGCTGGGGATTGCCTTCCAGAATCAGAACATCGCCTTCCTGGTGGGGCTGGCCTTCACCATCGCCGCTTCCACCACCTTCCCGGTGCTGATCCTGTCCATGTACTGGCATGACATGACCACCCGCGGTGCGGTGATCGGTGGCTCCCTGGGTCTGATCTCTGCCGTGATCATGGTGGTGCTGAGCCCCAACGTGTGGGTGCAGGTACTGGGCAATGAAGAGGCGATCGTGCCTTACAGCAACCCTGCCCTGTTCACGGTGACCATTGCCTTCCTGGGCATCTGGATCTTCTCCAAGCTGGACCGCTCCAAGCGGGCCGCCGAGGACCGTCGCCGGTTCGAGGCCCAGTACATCCGCTCCCAGACGGGTATCGGCATCAACAAGGCCGCAGAGCATTGATGCTCCTGGCGTGACCCCAGGGGTCACGCCAACCGGCGGGCGGGGCATGGCATACTGAGAGGGCCATGCCCCTGCCCACCACCTATCAGCTGTTCATCCATCTGCATCGTCCCTGCCGCATCCAGGGGGCGCCCCCTCCGCCAGGCCTGGACCAAAGCCATCAGGAGCGTTTGATGTCAGCGACTTCCTCCAGCACCCCCTCGCCCAGGCACCGCCGCAAGGCCCTGCTCATCCTCGCCCTGCTGCTTGCGTTGGCGGTGATCGTTGTAGGCGCCAACCATCAGGTGCACCGGGCGGCTGAAGATCAGGTGGAGAGCACACTCCAGAGATGGCGGGACCAGCCCCCGGACGTCCCCGGCGTGCATCTGCGCTGGGCTGACTATGATCGCGACAGCGGCGATCTGCAGTACCGCATTCGTTATATCCCTGAGGAAAACAGCGTCCCCTGGCAGATGCTGGCAGATCTGCAGGGAACCGATAGCCCCACACTGGAGACCTCTGGCACTGCCCAGATCACTACACGCGGCCTGATGGGCCTGCTGGGCACCATCGCCCGTGTGGAGGGTGGTCTCATGGTCTCCGACACCTGGCGGTCCCTCCTGCCGGATTTTGAAGGCGATGAGTGGCTTCGCTATCACATGAACCTGGACAGCCGTGGGCGACATCACCTGGCCCTGGCTGGCCGGGGCTACGAAGGTCGCATTCTGGATGACCGGGGCGAAGGCACCGGCGAGACCGCCTGGCAACCCTGGTCTCTTGAGGCCCGCCTGGCCAGCGAAGACCGCCTTGCAGATCTTGATGCCTCGCTGCCACGGCTGTGGCTTCGGGAGGAAAACAGCGCACTGGATGCCCTGGTGGAAGATCTGAATCTGCATCTGGAAGACATCACCCTGGACCAGGGCCTGACAATGATCGGCGCATCCGCGCTTTCCATGCAACAGCTCTCCGTAGAGGATCCAGGTGGCACGCTGGTGCTGAGAGACATGGCGCTGAACTGGAACAACCACCGCGAAGACGATCGGCTCCGCGACTGGATGGATCTCTCCCTGGGGTACATGAGCCTGAATGGCGACCGGATCCTGGATCAGGCGCGCCTGCAAATCAACTCGGATCTGAGCTTTGAAGCCTTGCAGGATCTCATGGCCGTGAGTGACACCCTGAACCTGGAGGATGATCTCAGCCTGAGCGAAGCGAAACGACTGGAGCAGGCCATGACCTCCCTGCTTCGCCGTGGCGGCGAGATCAAGCTGGAGCGCTTATCACTCACGCAGGAGGCCCACGGCACCATCGAAGGTCATGCCACCCTGGGTCTTGACGAGAATGCGGAATTCAATCCAGGAGGCGGCCTCCACCAGTGGGATACGCTCTATGGCGATGTCCGGTTCACCCTTGATGAACCCCTGATTCAGGCGCTCATGGCACGCTCCATCCGCGCCCAGTGGCCCCATATCAATGAGGCACAGCTGGACAAGAGGGTAAAGGCACAATGGCGGGAATGGTCGGCCATCCTGGGCATGATGCCCTTCGTGACCGAATGGGAAGATCAGCGGATCACCCTGGCACTGGAACTGGAGGCCGGCGTGCTCAAGGCAGAGGGCCGCCAGGTCATGAACCTGAGGGACCTGATGGGGATGTTCTAGCCAGCGACCTAACTGAGAACCACCGTCTTGTTGCCATGAATCAGCACCCGATCCTCCAGGTGGTGGCGAAAACGACGGGGCATGCAAGACCAGGCAAGGCCTCAACTCAGCCAGGGCGCACCACAATACCATCTTCATCCGCGAACAGCAGATCCCCCGGTCGGAATTCCACGCCCGCAAAGCGCACGGGGATATTCTCCTGACCCACACCCATCTTCCTGCTCTTGAGTGGATGGGTGGCCATGGCCTTCACCCCCAGGGACAACTCGCCACAGGCCCGGGAATCCCGGATACAGCCGTACATCACCACCCCGGCCCAGCCGTTCTTCACCGCCAGGATGGCCAGCTGATCGCCCAGCATGGCACAGCGCATGGAGCCACCGGCATCCACCACCAGCACCTTGCCCCGACCATCGGTGCCCAGCATCTCCCGCACCTTGGAGTTGTCCTCAAAGCACTTCAAGGTCACGATCTCGCCGGAGAAGGCCTTCTCCCCGCCAAAATCCCGAAAGATCGGCTCACACACCTGGATATCACCATCCTCGTGCTCATCACACAGATCCGCCGTACCCTGGAAATTCAATCGCTCGGATGTCATCTACACACTCCTGATTCTTTAACGTCAAAGCACCCAGGTTCAGCTAAGGAAGCTCCCTTCTCCCCCATGGGGGAGAAGGGCTGGGGATGAGGGGGGTGGGGGGGGGG